>CAYUNO010000193.1:0-4761 GCA_964446075.1 uncultured Flavobacteriaceae bacterium
GTTTGAAGTCGAGTACGATGATCAACCCCATGATGCGGATGATGAAATTGAATTAGGTTCGCAGCCCTTAATCGCTTCGCTGAGTTTAGGCGCGCCTAGATGGTTTCATATTAAACCCAAGGAAAGAGGTAGTACGGAGAAAGATCCATTTCTGTATGCAGATGCACAGGGTAGTAGGTCTAAAACAAATGTATTTGGATTGAATTCTACCCTGGATTTATTTGGAGCTAATGTAAATGAGTCTGCATCGGAACCCCAAAAAATACTCTTAGAGCACGGATCTTTGCTGTTAATGTTTGGAAATTCCCAGCGTGATTATGTGCATGCGCTTCCAAAAACTAAAAAGCCCGTATCGGATCGAATAAATCTAACATTTCGTACAATCTTCCAGGTAAATAAATAACGATTTTGGTATTGGTTTTATAACGGTGTTTATGGTAAACAAGAAAATTCATTCAATGTATTTAAGGATTGTGTGGTTATTATTATTGGGGGTACAGTTTTGTTCTTTGTTTTCCCAGTCTTTTTCCGATAAAAATATTGATGCCTATTTGGATTCCGCCAAACGAGACTGTTTGCGATATTATCCAAAGGATTCCTCAGGGATTATCGGTCTGCCGTTCCCTTATTATTCTCCAAGTCCAGGTAAGGATGCAATGTTTTCTGAATTGTATTATTGGGATTGTTTTTTTACCAATCGATATGGATTATTAACTACTGGTAAAGAGGATGATTTAACCATGGCGAAAAATCAGGTGGATAATTTTATTTACTTGGTAAATCGATTTGGTTATGTCCCCAATGCCAATCGTTTTTCCATGTTAAATCGAAGCCAGCCGCCGTTTTTATCCTTAATGGTAAAGGATGTTTTTGAGCGAATTGGGGATGTAAACTGGTTGGGTACGGCTGTAGTTGTACTGGAAAAGGAATATCAATTTTGGATGCAAAACCGTTTGGACTCATTTCAATTAGGGTCTCGTTGGATTGCACTGAATCATTATGGTCACCATGCCAAAGAACCCTATTTGAAACATTTTTACGGGGTAGTAAATCAACGATTACAATGGAATGTGGATTCTTCAACGCTTGGGGTTGTGCCCTCTGCCGTTGACGCGGATATTTATAAATTAGATACGCTGAAACAAGCTGCCCACTGGTTAGCGGAGGCAGAAAGCGGTTGGGATTTTACTCCTAGATTTTCGGGTAGATGCGAAGATTTCTTTCCGGTTGATTTAAATGCTATATTGGCTGATTATGAGAAGAATTTGCATTGGTTCTATTCTCAGTTGCTCGTCTTCGAAACAAATGAAATAGAAAAAGAGAGAATGATTCAAAGAATTTCGGGATTAGAAAAAGCAATTGCCAGAAGAGCACAGGCAATGAAAATGTTGTTATGGAATAAAGAAAAGGGAGTTTACTGCGATTTTGATAAACAACGGGGTATGCAATCAACTCGGTTAACGGCGGCGTCCTTTTTCCCCGTTTGGTTGGGTATAGGTTTTACGAATCGGAACTCGTTTAGAAGTAAAAACAATTCTAAAATCGACAATAAATCGGCGGAATCGTTGCTGAGACTATTGGAAGATGATTGTTTGATGCCATCGGAGAAATTGGAAGTCTTTAATTACCAAACCCAGTGGAATTACGGAAATGTTTGGCCTCCATTTCAGGCCATAGCGGTTGAATCCATTCGTACATATTTTCCGGAACAATATTCATTTTGGGCCTCGGTAATTTCTAAGTCGTATTGTGAAAAAGTGGAGTTAGAATTTAATAGAACAGGGCAATTAAAAGAAAAATACGGAATCAATGATGATGTTAGTAAGGAAGAATACGCCACACCTGCCATGATGGGTTGGACATCTTCTGTGTATCGTTGGCTGAAAATTACTGGGTATTGATATAAGAAATAGCATAATTATCAGTAATTTCGAATAAGGAATCATGCTAACCAAGGAATCGTTTATTACTTCTTTTCGTAGGTCATTTTTAAATGCTGAATCCCAGATTAGATTTATCTTATTTGCATTTGTAGGGGCGTTTTTTGGTTATTCCTCTAATATGTTCGCCCAACCTTGTGGAAATTCTAATACAATTGGGGGCTATCCAATACCTAAAAAGTGTTTTGAGATTGTTAGTGTGTTGGTGGATGCGTGCGATGGTTCTAACGAGGGACAGAATGAAATGATTCGATTGGTTATTGGGAGCAAAACAATTGCTCCGGGATTAATCACTGTTCCCGACTTTAAAACAGGTAGAGTAAATTGGGGTGACGGTGCACAGAATCAATTTTTAGGGTTTAGTGAGGGAAATTCTTCGTTAAAGCTGAAAATAGATAAGCTCAACAACCGTATTGCTGCGGCTGGTAACTGCGGGTATTTGATTTTTGTACCAAATTCCGGTAGAATACCACAAAGAACGCAGGCATTGATAATTACATCGGAATCATTTAATCCCGATGCACAGGATTTTTCCGACTTACAGGATACGTTGTACGTAATCGTACAGAAATCTGGGAATACGGCGGGCCATTTCGTTAATTTCGGGACAGCAGCCAACAGAGAATTTATCTTGGGGTATAACGGAGATTGCGCCGATACGGTAGAGTATGATCGGGGTAAACTAGTGAAAATAAACGGGGCGAAAGGAAGTGAGGACGGAGCCGTTGTGGATTTTGATTTTGAAGGAAATGCTACCTACACAAATTATGGTTGTAGGGTCCCCACTCCAAAAATCACGGTGGATATAACTCCCTTGCAGTCAGCTCCCTGTGGAATAACCGAATACAATTTAAAAGGAATAGTTAAAGGGAGTGGTTGCTTTCAATGGAAACTTGAAAATGCTAGCTTCGGGTATTTCGATAAAGCGACCGAGCTCAGTACTAAGTTAACCGTAAAACCCAGTTTTTCCGGGAAGTTAAAGGTTGTATTGCAAGCTTGGGGGAATTGTGCTATTCCAGTTACAGACACCTTAATAATTGAAATTCAGCCTCAAATTACTTCGGATTTTACCATCGATTCTTCAGCCAAACCGATATATTGTTTCAACCGAACAGATAAGGGTGGAACTCAATGGAAATGGAGTGGAGGAAATTTTGTAAAAGATTCAATTTTTACGGCTAAATCCTGGTGCGATTCTTTTGCCGAAGGTAAGCACAGGGTCTGTTTAGAAGTTACCGGTGGTTCCGGTTGTAAGGATACGCAGTGTTATGATTTTATCGTAACAAAAGAGCCGATGATCCCTAAAGAACCCTTCCTTAATTTGGCCAGTGTTTTTACTCCCGGAGATCCGAAAGATGGGAAAAACGATGTTTGGCGCTTTCCCCATCATGGTGTAAAAGTATTTTCCGTTAGTGTCTATAACCGCTGGGGTCAATTGGTGTTTCAATCTTCTAATCCCAAAGATGCATGGAATGGAAAAGTAATGAATACGGGTGCTGATTTACCGGCTGGAACCTATGTTTACACCTTGTCTTACCAATTGGAAAATAATCCCACTACTGTTAAAAATAACGGGGTAGTAACCCTCATTCGCTGATTGCTCGTTTGATAGGATTTTAGGATTGTTACGTTTAAAGTGTTTTAGATAAGAAGCCCAAAAATTCAGTCTTTAAATCGCCATAGATCTTCGCAAACGTTACCATTTGTTCTCTTAATTCAATATGGTCTTCAGTTTTTCTATGATCGGTGGCCACGTTGTTTGCCTCTGCTAAGTCTGCAATCAATTTTTCGTGATGATGAATCATTGACTTTAGTTCATCGATCACTTCTTTATGTCGAATAAATTGGTTTTGAAAATGCTCAACTTGTTGCATAACCTCTAGTTTGTTATTGGCGATTGCAACTTCCTCTAGACGATGTTTAAATGTTCTGATTTCATCGATTACAAAGTCGAGTTGAGCGTTAAATTCACGGTGTTCTGCGTGTAATTCGTGTAAGTATTTAGTTGTGCTTTCCATGCTATCAAAGTTCGATTAGCTTGGAAAAATATTGGCTGACATTGCTCAGTAAGCACAATGATTTTTATCAGTTAAAACAGGGTAGGAGAAGATGTTTGGATTGGTCTTTTCGCATGATAATTATCATGGCTCACCCGATGTTGGGTTGTTAAATTTGTATGTGATTAATTATCAATGAATATGAAATTTACATCAAACATGGGTAAAATGGACCGTACGTTACGATTAATTGTGGCTTTGGTAATTGGGATTTTGTATTATCTAGACAAAATAACGGGACCGATGGGCAGTACTTTGTTGTTATTGGCAATTGTGTTTGCGATTACCGCTTTTATTCGTTTCTGTCCGTTGTATGTCCCATTTAACATGGATACCAGAGAAGAAAAGAGCGATAGTTAAGTGTAAACGGATTTGGTTTTTTATAAACCATCGATGGGGTGGGTTGTTACCTTGGGGTGGATTCCCCAGAAATAATGGTTGTTTGGTTTAAACGGGATGTTCGTTTAACAGATCATGCGGCGATTAGTTGGGCGCTTAATCAGCGTGTGCCCGTTTTGTTTCTGTATATACACGAACCTTCGGTGTTTAAATCGTCGCATTACAGCCTTCGACATGAACGATTTGTTTGGGAAGGCGTAAACGATGTTCAAGATTATTTGGAAGGGATTGGAGGACGTTTTTATGCGGTTGAATCCGAAGTGCAAAAGGTGTTTGAGTTTTTGTTTTCATTAAATAAACGATTTTCTGTAGTTAGCTTACAGGAAATCGGCATGGAGATTACGTATGCCAGGGATAGACAAATG
>CAYUNO010000194.1:0-4720 GCA_964446075.1 uncultured Flavobacteriaceae bacterium
TAATTACGGAATCGATGAAAATGTGAATTTCTTTTAATTTAGGTTTTAGTGTATCGTGAATCGGTTTTACGGATTCAGGACATCCGCGATTGAATAATGGACCCTTTATGAATATACAGGAATCCTTGGCATCGGCAATACCATCGGCATCTGTATCGGGACAACCAAATAAGTTTACTACTCCGGGTATATCAGGGCATGAGTCACGGGTATCAACTACACCGTCTTTGTCCTTGTCAAGATCAATCTCTTTGTACACAATTTCGCGGTATACTTTTTCCCGTGGAATTGGATCTTTCCACCAATTTCCATCGCAGGAATCGTAAATCAACCGGTCTCCCCAACGGTAATGTATCCCAACAGAAAGTCGTTGAGTAAAGGACCATCCTAATTCTATCCCTAAATTTAATCGCGGGTTAGTGTACCAAACGCCCATTTCCTTTCTCAGGCCTCTGCCTTTAGAGGGGTCTGGTTCCAAGAAAATACCAACCAATGGCCCGTCCCAGATTAGTCCTGTACCTGCATAAAATCCCCATCGGTATTTACAATCCAGAACTAAATTAATCCCGGCAATATCGCGTCGATAGTTTAACGTGTATCCGTCTTGGAAGATATTCTCGTAATAGTAAGGGTAGGGATAAACATTGTTGTTAAAATCCAGTCCGTAATAGAGGCCAAAGCGTCGGTAAATATCGCATAATGAAATCTTTGCACGGTACGCATCGTAGCCATAAATGGTTTTAATGAGGTATCCCCCATAAGCTTGCCAATATTGGGCTTTTGCTTGTTTAAAAGACATTAGGGATACCAACACAACAAGCCAAATCTTGAGTGCTTTAATAAGCGGCTGTAGTATGTGTCTTTTCTGTCTGCTCAATAATATCCCTTCTTTCAAATTTAAAATTTTGTTAGCAATGTTTTACGTTGAAATAATTGGAAATATTAACAAAAGCGTATGCATTTATATTTTGTATTAAATAATCTACAAAATGGGTGTTTTTTGGTTATGGCAATTGTTATTGTAAAAAATACATTATGTGCTTATTCAATGCTTTGATATGATTGTGTTTTTGTTTTCTCTGTTGTAAAATTTGCTTTTACGTAATAAATGTTGTTTTTTGCTCGATATTATAATATTTATGTTTAAATCGGCTCAATCTCGAATTTTTGCTATTCTAGTTGTAGTATTCTTTTTTTGGGGGTTCGTTGCAGCAAGTAACGATATTTTAATTCCCATTTTTAAGAAGAAAAGTAACTTAGAACAATGGCAAAGTCAATTAATTTCTTTTGCATTTTATATTGCTTATACCGTTGGGTCCTTGATTTATATTTTTGTTTCATCTCGGTTGAAACAGGATTTAATCCAAAAAATCGGATATGGCAAAGCCATTGGAGTTGGTTTGTTGGTTAGCGCTGTTGGAACCTTGTTTTTTATACCCGCTACCGGACAAGATTTTGTAAACGATCCCAATGCGGGTTCTGTTTCTTTTGGTTTAGTATTAACCGGTTTAATTATTGTTGGTTTGGGATTTTCGTTACAACAGACCGTTGCAAATCCGTTGGCAATTGGATTGGGTTCTAAAGATTCTGGTTCGCAGAGATTATCGCTTGCCGGAGGAATCAATAATTTTGGTACTACCATTGGACCGTTGTTGGTGAGCAGGGCTGTTTTTGGTGAATTGGGTTCCAGTTTAGCCGATGATGCGGGTGCATTGGATATTACACAATTAAAGGTTCCTTATTTGATTTTGGGTGCAGTTTTTGTTTTGTTTGCGGTGGTTTTTTGGCGATTAAAGATCAACTTAAGCGAGGAAACCACGGAGTTAGAAACCAATAACAGTAATTCGGTTTCAGCAGATAGGTCAAGTACAAGCGTTTTGTCGTACCCACAATTATGGATGGGTATGATTGCAATATTTCTTTATGTAGGTGTTGAGGTAAGTACGGCGGGTAATTTGAGTGAATACTTAGAAAAGAATTTGGGTGTTAGTACGCGTAATGCAGCGCCATTTGTTTCGTTGTTTTGGGCTAGTTTAATGATAGGCAGGTGGACGGGTGCGGCGGGTTCGTTTGGATTAAAGGGTGTGGGTAAATCGGTTTTGCGAGTGGTTCTTCCGTTTGCCGCATTTGGTGTTTACTGGTTGGTGAATTCTCAGATGGGTGCGGATTTGTCCCAATTTGTGGAGTATTTGGGAATGGTGGTAGTTATCGTGTTAGCCGATTTTATTAGCAAGGGTAATCCTGTGAAGCAGTTATTCATTTACAGCACATTGGGTATAATGGCGTTGCTCGTGGGTATATTTTCGGGTGGTTTCTTAGCGGCTATGGCGTTTGTAAGTGTAGGATTGTTTTGTTCCACCTTATGGCCTTGTATTTTTACGATTGCTATTACGGGATTGGGCAATATGCAATCTAAGGGGTCTAACTATTTAATCATGATGATTATGGGTGGTGGTTTTGTGAGTGTATTTCAGGGATACTTATCAGGAAAAGTGGGGATATTAAACAGTTATTGGGTGGGTGTAGTTTGTTTTGCCTATTTAGCATATTACGCTTGGCGCATGAAGTCGTATTTTAAGCAGCAAGGAATTTCTCTTGGCCCGGTTGAAGGCGGACATTAATTTCCAATAGCTAGACAATTATTAGGTAGAATTATTTGTAGGAGAAACTGCGGGTTTTGATTCTCCTAAGCATTCGTTTAGCGATGTCTTAGTTAGATAAATTCTCTATAGAAGTAAAAAAGGCTTTCACGATTAGGTGAAAGCCTTTTTTTATGATTGATCTGTTCTACAATTAGTTTTTTAGATCAATGAGATTGTTTTATTAAGGAATAGCAATTCTGTGTGTTTCTGAATTCTTTTCTCCGGTAATTACGGCGGTATAGATTCCAGAAGAAGCATTTAGATTGATAGAGATTAAATCCGTAGTGCAATTTGATATTGTTTTAATTAACTGACCTTGTGCATTGTAGATTTCAATTTGCTTTACACGATTTAATTTGTTGTTAACTACATTAAATTGCCCATCTGTTGCTGGGTTGGGGTATAGTATAAAGTACTTCGGGTTGGATGCTTTATGTAGAACTCCGAGTTGTACTTCTACTGCTGAAAACAAGATTTCAAAACGATCTTCTCTCTTTTCTTCTGAATTGTTAATAGAATAGAAGTAAGTGCTTTTATCGCCAATTTCTACCACCTTATTGAGTACTTTGTCTACGAGTTGAATTTTATAAGGTCCATTTCCTTGACTGCAAGTATTTGTTGTAAGGAAAACATCCGTAGGTCCAGTTTTAGGATAAGCCACTTTAATCGCTACTGTGTGGGTAGAATTAGATTCGGCAAGTTTATTTCTTCTATCGATTGCTAACCACGTGTTATTGTTAGTTAAAGTACCTAAACCCAAGTGACCACCATAAAATTTAGGTGCATCATACATGTCTCCGTTATTGGATATTTCGGAATTATTTAAATCGTATTGCAACGTAAAACCATCACTTTCAAATGCCGTATCGTTTGTATAATTAATGGTCATTTTAAATTCGTTGCATGGAGTTTCAGTTAATTCTTGTACTTCGAAATTTTTACCTTTACTACGTTTCGTTGCCTCTTTCATTGCTTCTGTAATGGTTATGGAAACATTGTTGGATTTTGCGAATACAAAGAAAGCAGCGCCAGGGTTGATGTACCTTGCATCCCCACCGGCATTTTGGAACCAAGATGCACCACCTTTTTGAGGGGTGCCGTTGACAGAACTATCCCAGGTGTTATAGTTTTTTGCCAATGCATCGTATGTGTAATATCTTGGCATGATTGAAGAAGCGTTTCCGTCTGCAACGCTTCTGAAATTCAAAGTAGAAGGATAGGGGTTAGCAATCAAATTGGCACCCGATAAACCACTTCCATTAAGTTTTGATAGCCCAGAAATGGTAACAGAACCGGTTTGAATCTGACCTTTGAAATCAATAATCTGTTTATTTGCAAGAATACTAGTATCACCAAGACCGTGGTCTAAATCTCTAGCACCTCGAAAAAATACTAAAACTCCTTTTCCATTGTCAATTTTGTTGGCAGTGGTTCCAGATGTATATGGAGACCAACTTGCAGTAGCTTCATTCCAACGGAATATGGAGGATTTACACCAACTGCATGATGTTGTGAATGAATCTTTGTTAGCTGGGTCTGTTACAGTTCCTGTTAAATGAATATCATCTGTAAATTGAGATAAATTCGTCCCATTTTTCAATGGTATTCCTACTGTTCTATATGCCCTTCTTGTTGAGTTTAGATATTCCAATAATGCACCACCTTGAATAGAGGATGAAGATGGTAATATTGCCAATTCTCCAAAAGCTTTTGATCCTACTTTATCAAACCATTTAAATTGCAAATGCGGAGTCCATGCATTCCAATCGGAACTACTGTTGCTATTTGGAGAATTTGATATTAGTCGAGTGTTTTCTCTAATAGTTAGTTTACTGTACAGAGGAAGCGACCGTTCTAGAGTATAGTCTGATACAGAACCATTTCCAATGAAGACAAGAATGTTTGAATCAAGATATAAATTTCCTGCTGTACCTGTAAGTTTAGTATTTCTACCTTGTAAGAATAAACTTAATTGGTTAGTATTTGGCTTAAACCATAAGTTTCCACCGTACGTTCTTATATCTTTTCTAAATCTTAAGTTTCCATTGCCTGTAAAGTTAAGTGAACCGCTATATATT
>CAYUNO010000195.1:0-4684 GCA_964446075.1 uncultured Flavobacteriaceae bacterium
TTTACATGCAATACCGCGTAGTACTTTTTCTTTTTGTTGGCTTCATTAACTCATTATGGGGTCAGTTGTATTATGATGCACCCAATGCATCGGCCTACAATCCTTTGAATCATAAGTATTTGATTACGAATGAGGGTAGTGGGGAGGTGTTTCAGATCGATAGAGCCGGGAATAAGTGGTTGTTTGCGAACGGACTTGCATCGCCAAGAAATGTAGCCATGCATAAGCTTCCTATGGGTTGGGTTGTTTTGGTATTGGATTCCAACCGCATGGTTGTGTATGATACGTCGGGTTCGGTTTTAGGTTATGAAACGGTTTCGGGAGTTAAACAATTGCAGGATTGCGTTTACGATTCAGTGGACCAAATACTATATACTTCGGATCGCTTACGCGGAGTTATTTACAAAACCCGTTTTGCTAAATCAGCGCCCTATTCACCAACTACTTCCATATGGGTTTCGGGGCTGAAAAAGCCATCTGCCATGGTGTTGCAGAAAAATAGAGGTAGGATTTTGCTGGTTCAGGATACTATAAACAGTGGCTTGATAGCGGTTTCATTATTGGATTCAAGCGTTTCGTTGTTGCGATATTTGAATTTGAGTAATGTTATGGGAATGGCAGAAGACGATCAGGGGAATTTGTATTTTTCAGCCGTTGCGGAGCAGAATATTTACCAATTAAATAAATACTACAAAGGCAGTCCCAAAGCCCTTATTCGAGAGCCCAAGCCCGGAGATTTAACGGTAGTTGGCTCAAGAAATGAATGGGTGTACACGTGCATTTTATGTGGCAAGGTGTATGTGGCGGCGTTGCATATTTTTGGTCCGAGTTCGGAAGCGATGGGCTGCGCAGGGGATAGTATCGATACCTATAAAAATCCGTTTTTGAAAAATATTGGAACCTTTGAAAGCGGGAATGAATTTGTATTGCAGTTGAGCGATTCACAGGGGGATTTTTCCAAAGGGTATGAGCTAAATAGAGTTAAAGATACGCTAATTCCAGCTGTGATTTCCGGGGTGTTGCCCGTTGGGATTCCTTCTGGGCTGGGTTACAAAATTCGTTGGAATAGCACCAAGCCTGCGATAGATGGTTGGTTGCAGATGTCCGAGATTTTGCCTGTACCTACACTTTCATTATCGTCACAACAAGATACATTTTTTGATTGCGAGCGTACAGGAATTCGCTTGAAAGCCCAGGATTCAGTTGAGTTGGTTGATTTTAGCTGGAAAGTTAACGGACGCGAAATAAAAGACTCTACCCAGTTTTTATGGGTAATGCCGGATTCTGCATTGAAAGTTGTTGTTGCTGGTAAATTGGCGAGTTCGGGTTGTGTTTCAAAGGATTCCGTAAGGGTAATTCCTGGAGTCAAACCAATTTTGGGTTCATGGGAAACAGAAATAATTGCCTGTCAAGGGGATTCAATTAGCTTGGGCGATACGTCTTCCTCCTCTGGGATTTATAATTATTCCTATCGATGGAGATCTTTTAACTTGGATTCTACATGGACGAATACAGCAAAAAATCCCAGGGTTATTGCTAAATGGACCGATAGTTTTTATGTGACGATACAGAATTCAATGGGTTGTAAAGAAACGTATTTTAATGTATTGGAGGTTACCACTCGGGACTCTATTAAATGGTGGAAACGCTCCGATTCGCTATTGGAAGTGGTTTCGCAAAAAGGGGGTAAACTTAGCTGGTTCAGGAACGGAATTCCGTTGAGTTTTATGGATTCGAAAATGGAATTGCCAGATACAGGATTGTATCAAGTTTGCACTCAAATTGAGTTGGGATGCTCGCATTGCACGGATACTTTCAGGGTTAAACCCAGAGTAGAGAAATTGGGGAGACACTTTTTTAGAAGTAATTCGATAACGGTATTCCCTAATCCCACAGCCAATAATGTAAACATTCGTAGTGTCGTGGATGCCAATTGGGTGTTGTTTAGTTTGGACGGTAAAAGACTGCTTTCAGGGTCTGGTTTAATGATAAACCTAGAGAATTTATCTCCGGGAACTTACTTGTTGAATATTCAGGGTCTAGGGTCCGTATTGATTACCCGAACTTTGTAAATACTAAAATTACAGCAACGCTGCAGAGTGTATTGCGTCTTTGCTCCAAGGCGGGGAGTTTTGGATTGCAGAAATAATGTTTGCAGGATCCTCAATCACTACCCATGCTTTCGCATGATGCTCCGCCATGAATTTTTGGGAAATGGCATTGTTCAACAGTTCGATTAATGGATTGTAATAACCATTAATATTGATGATTACGATGGGGTGCGTATGTTGACCCAGTTGTTTCAATGTAATGGCTTCAAACAGCTCTTCAAAGGTGCCTGGACCTCCAGGGAGAGCAATAATGGCATCGGATTGTTCAATAAATCTCCGTTTTCTTTCATGCATATCGGCCACAATTTCCATGTCGGCTACTTCCGGATGATCCCATTTGATGTCTTTCATGAATCCGGGTATGATTCCTAATACTTGTCCGTTGAGAGCGAGTGCTCGGTTGGCCAATCGACCCATAAGCCCAGATCCTCCGCCACCGTATACGATTTTTATTTTTTCTTCTACGAGTTTTTCGGCTAAGATATCGGCCGCTACCATGTAGTCTTCATGAATGTGGTTGCTGGATGCACAATAAACTACAACAGCTTTAGGAATTGCGATATCGGTCATAAAAATATATAAAAATTAAAATAATGATAGTTGAGGTAATACTGGAGAAATAAAATTCTGGTGTGGGTCTATAGCTAATGGTGTAACGCGCAAAAAGTATTGCTAATGGATGCCATAAATAAATAAGTAGAGATTGTTTCCCCATCCAATTAAGTAGTTTCGATTTGGGTAATTTATCGGCTTTTAAAATGGGTAAACTATAGGAGAATAGAGATAGGTTTAAATATAGAAAAGCGAAAAAGGTAATGGTTGTTTTAGTGAAATACGGTAAGTGGATCCCGGCTTTTGGAATAAAAAATAGACCCAGAAAAAGTGAACTTGCTAAACCAAGATGCATTGGATTGTTCAGGGTTATTTTTAGTAATGATGGTACAAATTGAGTGTGGTGTTTGTAGAAGTAACCCAAGACAAAAAATAGAAAAATCTGCGGTTTGAAGGTATAAAATAGTTCAGCAATTACTGGGATTTTTTGGGTGTTTATTGAGGTTTGGCCACTGTTTTGAAACCAAGCACCGATGATGGTTATTGCCGCGGATATCGTTAAGATATTGGGTGTTGATATGTTGATTTTTTCAAACCAACGAATTATAGCTTGGTAGCCAATCCACGCCGGGATAAACCATAAATGATAAAAGGGTTTTTTAAATACTTCAATGACTAATTGCGCTAGGTTTAAATGATAAAAACCAACAAATGACAAGTAAGCAGTAAATACAAAAAGAGCCAACATCCATGGCAATACGGCTCTTTGTGTAACTTTCATCCACCATTTCGAGGTGGAAATTTGGTTGAAATTAGCAGAAAACAAATACCCGCTGACTGCCATGAACATCGGCATGTGAAATCCGTAGATAACATATCGTATTAAAGAATCTTCAAATCTTCCTTGTTTTATGTGGCCAATAATTACCAGTAGAATAAGAAAGCCTTTTGAGGTATCGATGCTTTGATTTCGCACAGCCCTACAAAGTAAAGACTATTTTTGATTCACCGTTTGCCTAACCAACCTAAACAAGATTCAATTTCAAATTTCCCATTGGATTGTTTGAGTAGCAGCGTTTCTCTGGAGGGTGCTGTTGGTCCGGGGTTTTGTTGGATAATTTCGATAGATTGGTCTGAAACATCGGAAATGATAGCCACATGCCCATAGGGGTTGCCGCTGTGACCATCAAACACAACAATATCGCCTACTTTGGGTTTGAATTTCGATTGATTGGTGAATTGGGTGAGGTTTCTGGCTTTGTTAACAGCACCATCGCTGAGTTTTTTGTTGAAGAAATCTTTAGCATGGCCATAACTATCGGGCATTTTATGCTTGTAATGCTGGTAATAATATCGTTTTACAAATTCAACGCATTGGTATTTGAGTCCGATGTTATATCCATCTTTACTGACATTTCTTTCTAACACATGGCCGATACTGCCATTGTAATACACGAAAACACCATTAAAACTATCCACTTTGTCGCCAATGGATAGACTGATGGGGTTTACCTCTAGCCAAGTAGTTGATGTTTTAGGGGTTTGTAGAGCAACAGATAAGGTAGCAATAGAAGTTATCGTTAGTAACAATATAAGGGCTAAAAAACGATATTTTTTGGGGTTTAACGACATGCTTCGGCTCTGAATTGAACGATTTTAGTTATCAGTTGTTCTGGTAGTGATTGACTATAAGGGAATTGAATTGCGCCTTTTGAAAATTTATATGGAGGTATTTGTTCTTTAAACGCTTCGATTCCAGAACCTGTTGGATAAAATCCAAGATGATTTTTATGGGTTGTAAAGTAGCAAAGATTGGTTCTGAGGCGGAAAGTAGGCATTCCATAAGAAATTACTTCTTTGGCTTCTGGACAAGCAGATTTGATGATTTCGTATATTCTGAGAAAATGCGGGTGTGCTGGTTTAGGTGATTTTTGGAAAAGCTCTTGGAATTCGGGCGACATTGGAAAAGAAAAATATAAATGGCTAAATGGTTATTATTTATCGGATTATAACGAAAAAAG
>CAYUNO010000196.1:0-4677 GCA_964446075.1 uncultured Flavobacteriaceae bacterium
GTTCTTTGGACTGATCAAAAGGAAAGGTTTCCATAGGTTGATTATTGTAATCAAACTCTGCCATTACTAACTTACCATACCCTGTTACCAGCGGACAAGAAGAATACCCATTATATCTCTCGGATGGTTGTTTTTGATTTATAATACTTAGTAAATTCTTAACCACTACCGGTACCTGTTTTCTTACAGCTGCGCCTGTCTTTGCCGTTGGTAATCCAGCGGCATCCCCTAAGGCGAAAACGTTAAAGTGCGTAACATGTTGCAACGTATACTGATCCACATTTACCCAGCCCGAAGCATTTGCTAAAGGACTGTTTTTTATAAAATCCGGTGCACTTTGTGGTGGAGTAACATGGATCATATCATAATCAACCCAATACTCATCGTTTACGTTCTCCTTACCAATCCCCACAAACTTTGCTCGCTTAGCTTCACCATCAATTTCTACCAACTTCACGCCGAAATGGGTTTTGATATTCCCTCTTTTAACAACTTCCAACAACGTGTTTTCGTATTTTGGAATTCCAAATAATCTTGATCCACCGCTCCAATAGCTTAAATTTACCGCGTTCAATAACCCCTGTTTACGAAAATAATCAGCCGCTAAATACAAGATTTTATGCGGTGCTCCGCCACATTTTACCGGTGTATGAGGATTGGTAAATACCACATTACCACCCTTCACTTTACTCAACAACTCCCAAGTGTACTGCGCAGTATTAAAATCGTAGTTACTACATACCCCATTTTTGCCTAAATTCTCTTTTAATCCCTTTACAGCAGACCAATCTAACTGTATTCCCGGTGCAACTACTAAAAATTCATACTCAATAACTTTACCACTTAACACGGTAACTTCATTTCGCTCTGGCTGAAACGAAATTACTTTGTCCTTGATCCACTCTACAAACTTTGGCATCACAGAATCCATACTACGCTCCGTATCTTTCGCATTATATACACCAGCACCAACCAACGTCCAAGCTGGTTGATAGTAGTGCTTTTCCGATGGTTCCACTAGGCTGATTTTTAACTTCGAATTCGCTCTGTGCAATTGCGATGCGAAACTTATTCCCGCATTTCCGCCACCAATGACTAAAACTTCTGTCTTCATGTTGTAGATTTCTATCCGAAAGAACAAACCAATTGGGAAATTCCCCGTGACTAATATCACATAAATCAAATATCTTTTTGTATAATTTGCGTCATGATCGATTTTTGGAACCAGCGATACAGCGACCCCAACTTTGCATACGGAAAACTACCCAACGAATTCTTCAAAAAACAATTACAACTATTACCTCCAAATTCGAAAATACTATTCCCTGCCGAAGGGGAAGGCCGAAATGCGGTTTATGCCGCAACACAAGGACATCTCGTTTGGGCATTCGATCAGAGCGAGCAAGGGAAAATTAAAGCACTTAACCTCGCAGAAGAATTGGGAGTGTCCATTCAATACGATGTGTGTTCTGCTACCTCCGTAGAATACTCAGTGCACCAATTTGATGCCATCGTTTTAATTTATGCGCATTTCCATCAATCCCAAAGAAACGAACTGCATCAGCGATTTTTACCCTGGCTTAAACCCAATGGATTCATAATTCTGGAAGCTTTTTCGCAAAATCATCCTCCATTTCAGCAAGAATACCCCAATATAGGAGGACCGTCTAGCCCCGAACTTCTGTATTCGGAAGAAATAATTCATCAAGACTTCCCAAATTTCGAAATCCATACCCTAAAAACTGAAGTAATTGAGCTTCAAGAAGGGAATTGTCATAGTGGTAAAGGTTCCGTAGTCCGATTTATTGGCAAACTATCCTCTTGATGTTAACCATTCTTTTATCTCTTTGCCGAAATTCAGATATGCCAAAACCAAGACGCTTAACAGCAAAGAACAACCCAAGGACAACCACACAACAGAAGCAGTATTTAAAGCCGATGTTAATCCAAATACCGCCCAAAAAATAGAGAAGATCACGGCTGGAACCACAATCTGAAAAACAAAAAATTCGGCATACTTCCAACTCCAAATAAACAAACCTCTTTTGTGGGCGCGATAAATACAACCAAGCGCAAAAACCAATTGAGTAACAAGTCCACCTTCCAAAGCACCAAATGGCCCCATTAGCGGAATCCGTAATCGATCTATCAATACATTGATAACTAAGCAGACAATGGCTAAAAACGATAACCATCGCACATCACCCGCTGCGGTAACCAAGGTGCCAAATACGTGTACTGTGCTCATGGCTACAAAAACCAACATAAATCCAAAAAATAACCGACCCATGTTAAAAGCCTCTGCGTCCACTGTAATTTTATAAAATATTGCCATTAAGGATTTTCCGTAAAAGTAACCTGCAAAAGCTGCCAAAACCGATACCATGAAAACTAATCGGAACCCCAGCCAAACCAACGGCTGTAGATCCAATTTTTCCGCTATTCGTTTGCTGAACAAGGGCAATAACTGAACACTCAACATCGAACTAAAAATTAAGGCGGCATCCAAAAATCGATACCCCTTTGCATACATACCGTTGGCTAAGAAACCTGGATTTTCAGGTCGAGGAAAATCATCAGGCAACGATAATTCCGACGTGATATCCAAAGTAAACCACTGCAACATCTGAATATCCAATCGTGTAAATGCGCTCATGGCTAACCCCAAAACCACAAACCAACCCATCCCTTGAACCCAAGTTGCAAAAGAAACTGTTGAACTATTTGAAGACACATTACTTGCGTCCGATTCTACTGCTAACTGCTCAGATTTACGACCTAAAATATCTCCTCCGGTACAAATAACACCCAGAAAAAACGCTACAAAATATCCCAAACCTTGTGCTACTAAAAATTTCTCAATGCCGTAACTCCCTATCCCAGTTCTTGAAAACAATTCAAATGCAACAATCAAAACCATAATTGCTGTAAAGCGGTCCGCCACACTCACAATACTATCCCATTTAAACAAATGCCTGCCTTGTAATACCGATCGAACCAATAACACCAATGCAGCCAACACCTGATTAACAAGTACCAATCCGATCAAATTCCATTGAATAGTAGGTTGAAAAGCAGAAAATACAAGGACCAACAGAATATACAAAAGCCCTAATCCGAGTCGTAAACCTACAATTCGTTTCCACGAATTCAAGGAACCCGATATTGCTATTTCTCTGCTTATAAATGAGTTAATCCCTGCATCCAACAAAACTGCAAACAAGGTTCCAATACCCAAATGCACCGCATACTGGCCATATAAACCATCCCCCAATTGCAATTGAATTTCACGTTCAATCAGTAAAATCCAAATGGGTTTGATCAGCCAATTAAGGGCTTGTAACCAAAATAAATTTTTCAAAAATGAACCTTGCACCGCCTCAAAGGTAAAGAAATTCCCTACCCATTGTATCTTTGCAAAACCAAGGATTTACTTGTTTGTTGTCTCCATAATGCACGATTTAGAACCCCATTTTGCTTGGCTCAATCAATACAGCGCCGCCGATGATCAGCGTTCGCCCTTTTATCAACGCGAGTACAGTGAGTTCTATTTCGATAAAACGGTTTACAACTATTTAATTCATCCACAGTGGGACCAGTTTGGCTCCAACACCTTGTATATCAAAATCTTGTTTGCCGATTATCAAGATAAATTTGCCATAATTGAGATGATAGGCGAGTGGAACGATGCGTTGTACAACGATATCATGACGTTAAAGCGAGAAGTTCTGGAACTGATGATGGCCGAAGGCATTAATAAATTCATTTTACTGGGTGAAAACGTGATGAATTTTCATGCCAGCGACGATTCTTACTACGAAGAATGGTTCCAAGATGTAGAAGAAGGTTGGATTGCGATGATCAATTTTCGAGATCATGTGATCGATGAATTTCGTCAATATCGAATCGATTATTATCTCAATTTTGGCGGGCAATTAAACGAGCTTTTATGGCGAAAAATGGGCCCGCGGCAATTGTTCAACTTTATCGACGATATATTGAGCAGACGATTGAAATAAAAGACGTATTTTTGCGCTTCCTTTGAATTTTCAATCATGAGAGAAATCCAATTCCGAGAAGCCTTACGCGAAGCGATGCAAGAAGAAATGCGCCGCGACGAACGTGTTTTTTTATTGGGCGAAGAAGTTGCAGAATATAACGGTGCATACAAAGTTAGCCAAGGAATGTTGGCAGAATTTGGAGCCAAAAGAGTTATTGACACTCCCATTGCAGAATTAGGATTTGCCGGTATCGCCGTGGGTGCTGCCGCCAATGGACTTAGACCTATTTGTGAGTTCATGACGTTCAACTTTTCGTTGGTGGCCATTGATCAGGTGATCAACTCTGCTGCAAAAATGAACTCCATGAGTAACGGCCAATATACTTGTCCGATGGTATTCAGAGGTCCAACAGGAAGCGCAGGTCAATTAGCCCAACAACACTCTCAGAATTTCGAAAATTGGTATGCCAATACCCCTGGTTTAAAGGTTGTAGTTCCTAGCAATCCTGCCGATGCAAAAGGATTATTAAAATCTGCGATTCGGGATGAAAACCCCGTGATTTTCATGGAAAGTGAGCAGATGTATGGTTTCAAAGGCGAAGTACCTGAAGAAGAATATCTAATCCCATTAGGAGTTGCCAAAGTGGCTAAAACCGGTAGTGATGTTACCATCGTGA
>CAYUNO010000197.1:0-4567 GCA_964446075.1 uncultured Flavobacteriaceae bacterium
TCAGCCGCTTTTTTATCTGCTTCCGTTGCACGGACTCTGGCTTCTGTTAATGCTATTTCTGCTGCTGTTTTTGCTTTTAACGCTTCTGTTTTTGCAGTTTCACATGCTTGCAGTTTTTTCAGTGCCTCCGTTGGTGCTGGTACGGGATCTTTGATTCTTACTGTATCGCGAATGGTAATCGTATCGCGTTTTAATTTTTCAACAAAAACAGTATCTTTTTTCGTGGGTCTATTCAATATTTCGTCCGGGGCCGTCACTACACTATCAGAAACTGCAGCGGCTGTATCCCAACCATAAGGATCCTCTCTTTCGTAATACGACCAATTTTTTCCGCAATCTCCAATGCGAGAGCGAAGAGCAACATAAAAGGAACCACTATTTATTCCGTCGCGATTTATTGCTTTTCCCAATCCTGCTAAATCGTTTGTGCCTATAGTAAATGCACCGTAACGCATGTAAGCACCCACCATTGCTTGTTCGTAATTATCGCCTAGCGCCGTCATGGGAAAGCCATATTCAATTTTTTGCGTTTCGTATCGTGGAATTACCGAAAAGTAAGAGGTTCTTCTTAAACCGGGAGCATCTTCAGGTTTAATGTTTCTGGTTAAATGAGAAGAAACATGCCAATTTGTATTAAATCGAAAATCGAATGTAAAATTCAATGCTGCAGGCGTGTAGGTAACAAAGTTGCTGGTATTCTCCACATTCATTGCAGGACCGCCAATCCCAACTGCTTGAAAAACTGAATTATCTAAATAATCTATCTTCTTTTCAATTGTTGTGCTGTTATGAGTAGGGTTATTAACAAAAAATATAGAATCAATTTGCCAATTTTGGCTGCGATTCATCCCTTTTATAATTCGAGCTTCTCCATCGTAGGAAATAAAGCCCACATCGGATAAACTCACTCCAAATTTCCAACGAGGCATCATAAACTTATCTTTATCGCAATTTGACCCCAAGGTTGACGGCCATGAAGTTGGAATATTGGGTCTAGATTCATAAATAAAGCCTATGTCCATTCCCGCACCAGCACCGTAACTATAATCAAATTTCATTCCCCATGGTCTGGCTAACGTATTAGCAACAGACGTGGGGTCACTGAACTGAAAATTACCCTCAAAAGCATTGATGTTCACTGAATATGGATCTTGAATGGTGTAATCCAATTTGGTACCGTTTAGACTCATCGATCCGTTACCAATTAAAAGTTTGGCCGTAGCGCCCCATCGCCATCCGCCACCTTCAATTTTGTCGTTCTTATCCATGGCATAAGAGCCAAATCCCATGTAATATTCTTGGTATTTTTCAGTATTAAACGAAAAGGGTCCTGTTTCAAAGGATTTACCTACATTTTGTGATAAAAATGTTCTACCGGTTGCAATAATATTTCCTAAATCAGCACTTAATCCATTTACTGAATAGCCGGAAACTCCTCGAAAACCAAAGGTTAATCCAGCTACATTATCCAAGGGCAGAGTCATAGAAAACCCATACGATTCATTTAAATAATTGATTTCAAAAGGGCCTTGCGATCCAGCTGATGGAGTCCCCCATCTTCCCAACTGTTTATAAGGCGCACCCTGTTGCATAAAATTATTATTGTACTGGATTGAATTCCCGTACCAATTAATAAATAATTGTTTGTGCAATGGCGAACGAATTTCCGCGGGATTCAAAAACTGTCCATAAGGTTGATTGTAATCACTGGTTACTAAACCCAAAGGACGTTGAGCATGAGCAGTTATTGAATTAAGAAGAAGGAGAGCCAATACCCAAGACTTTAAATTTTTGAAAATCTGATAATTGGAATTAAAAAATTGATTGGGGGTAATTAATCGGTTCATTATTTAATTAAAAATATTCAGTTGACAAGGTTCGTGCCAACGTTCAAAATTGCGATATTTTTTCCAATTGATTAACAGAGATTAGAAATTATTACACGAATCCGTCCTTTCGTCTTGAATTAATTTGATTTAGCCGACAATAGATTGACTATTTGATAACCTTAACCTTACATTTGTACGGCTCCTTATGAAAACATTTTTAAAGTACTTCTTTACAGGTCTTGGTGGATATATATTAGGCATAATCACAGTAATCGCAATAGTTGGTGGATTAGTTTCTAGTTTAAGTGGTGGTTTTAACTTTGGAAAATCAGAAAAAACAGAATTGCAATCGGGCAGTATCCTGCATCTAAAACTAATTGGCAATGTTGCAGAGCGCGTAGAATCAAATCCGATTAACGATATATTGGGCGAGGCTACGGGATCTCCTATTTCTGAGAATATTGGTTTAAATGAGATACGCAATGGACTGAAGAAAGCGGCTACTGATCCTTTGGTTTCAGCAATTTATTTAGACTGTGGAATGTACGAAGGCGGATTGGCCACTGCCGAAGAAATTAGAACCGCCATTTTAGCATTTCGAAAAAGTAATAAATCCGTATTCGCCTATGGTACTATTTTTACAGAAACAGGCTATTACATCGCCACTGCGGCGGACCAAATTTTCATGCATCCGCAAGGGATGATTGATTTCAATGGTTTATCGTCTCGATATGTCATGTATAAGGGCCTTTTTGACAAATTGGGAGTAGAGTTCCAAGTATTCCGTGCAGGGAAATATAAAAGTGCTGTAGAACCTTATATTCAAAAAGAATTATCCGAAAATAATAAAGAACAAATCAAACGCTATATCGAATTGTTATATCGATATCAAATTAAGAACATAGCTCAAGCCCGAAATTTAGATTACAACCAGTTGTGGGACAAGGCATTATCAGGAACAATTCAAATGCCCGCAGATGCCGTAAATGCCAAACTAATCGATGGTTTAGCGTATCAAGATCAACAAACTTACAAGGAGCATAATAAAAAAGGGAAAATAGCATTTAACGACGAGAAGCTCTATTCATTTGCTACTTATGCAAAAGACGTGGATCCCTATGCATATTCGGAAAATAAAATTGCTGTTATCTATGCTGTTGGCGAGATAGTACCCGGTAAGCAAGATCCATTTTCTGGTATTGGAAGTGAATCCTTCATTGCGTCCTTAAAAAAAGCGAGAAAAGATAAATCCATCAAAGCCATTGTAATTCGAGTAAACAGCCCAGGAGGTAGCGCCTTGGCCTCGGATGAAATTGCAAGAGAAATTGAATTGTGTAAAAAAGAAAAACCGCTTATTGCGAGTTATGGCGATGTTTCGGCCAGCGGTGGTTATTATTTAAGTTGTGTTGCCGATAGCATTGTTGCTCTACCCAATACCATTACCGGTTCCATCGGTGTATTTGCGTTATTAACCAATGTATCTGATTTATTCTCGAATAAATTAGGTTTGTCTTACGAAACGGTTGATTTAGGTACTATGTCGGCTGGATTTAGACCAGACAGACCTTTAAATGCAATGGAATCTGCCTTCATGCAAAGAACCATCGATAGCATTTATGACGATTTTTTAAGCATTGTGAGCAGAGGTAGAAAATTGAACCGAACTGCAGTAGAAAATCTTGCTCAAGGTCATGTTTACACGGCTGAGGACGCCAAGGAATTGGGATTGGTAGATATATTAGGAGGATTGGATAGAGCAATCCTATCCGCTGCGCGTAAGGCTAAATTAACTGAGTACCGCGTTGTTGAGTTACCTAAAAAAGAAGATGCCATCTCAAAACTTCTTAATGCCAATAAATCCAGTGACGAACAAGCCGAAAAAATAGCGGCTAAATTGGGAATAAGTACAAGGCAATTCAAAGATTTTCAGAATCTTATCAAACTCACAGGCCCTCAAGCCTATTTCCCTTTATCGGTAGAATTCCGCTAATCGTCGATATCACCCCACCAAGGAAACTTTAATCGTACCCATAGTTTCCATTGTGTTAAAAAAACACTAATTTCGCGCCGCGATTATGGAATTAATGGTACGTATTCAGCAAACGGCAGATCGATTATTTCATCGATTTGGAATCCGTAGCGTCACCATGGATGATGTGGCCAAGGAAATTTCGGTTTCTAAAAAAACAATATACAGTTGCTTCAGGGATAAAAACGAATTGGTATTGAGTATTATTAACGAACATGTTAAAGAAAACGATGACCAAATTAACACAATTGTTGAATCGGAATCCAATCCAATCAAACGGTTTGCACAAATTGCAGCGTATATCATTCAACGCCATAATCAACTAAATCCAGCCTTAATAAACGATCTAAAAAAGTACCATCCCGAAGCCTACGAAAAGATTTCAAGATTTAGGGAAGAAAAGGTAATCATGCATGTAATGCGTAGTATTTCTGATGGTAGAAAACAAGGTTTGTTTCGTACAGATTTCAATGACATTGTTATTGCTCATGCGTTTAGTGCGTTAACGTTTGCCATTTTTGAAAGTGAATCGTTAGCCGCATTAAACATCGACCATAAGATTTCCGTGGTTGAAATAATTAAATATCATTTGCGCTCAATTTCTACGGTTACAGGATTAGAGGAATTAGAAAAAGTAGAATGGCCAAATAATAATACTGTATTAGAAGAACCATAATAGGCTTTGAAAATTGAAAATAACTCCAAAATC
>CAYUNO010000198.1:0-4563 GCA_964446075.1 uncultured Flavobacteriaceae bacterium
TCTATGCCCATGCCTTTTGACCAAGCGAATATTCTGGATCCATAAATTTCTTATATAGTATAGAACTTCTTGTTCCGCCCATTAAGTAACTAAGCATGTCTAAAGCGGCTTCATCTTGATGCAAAACCGGAACTCCAACATAGGTTTGATAAACTAAAGGCACAAAAGCATTTGGATCGGAAAATGTAGCATACTTATTCTCTTTTAAATTAACTCTACTAACTAATTGTTTTTTTACTTCCGGACCTTTTTCAATGCCACCAAAATACTTTCCTACCCATTCAACAACCTCAGCAGTATTAACATCTCCTACTAAGATGATTGCGGCATTATTAGGACCATACCAGCGTAAAAAGAAATTCCTCAAATCGTTACTATCTGCCCTATCGAGATCATCCACATATCCAATTGTAGACCAACTGTAAGGGTGCTCTTTGGGGTATAATTCTTGGTCTTTAACTTCCATTAAAAAACCATAAGGAACATTGTAACGTTCATCCTTCTCGTTTTTTACAGTACTACGTTGATTTTCAAACTTCTTTTTCGTAAAAGCTTCTAAGAAAAATCCCATTCGATCCGCTTCCATCCATAAAGCGGTTTCTGTAAAATTACTTGGGAATGTTTCGATGTAAACCGTTCTATCCCGTGTAGTGTTACCATTTACATCTCCACCATATTGTTTTATGATTTTAAAATGTTCTTCGTCAGCAATGTGCTTGGAACCTTGAAATAGCATATGTTCGAAAAAATGAGCAAAACCAGATTTTCCTCTAGTTTCTCTAGCCGAACCTACATGATAGGTTACATTTAAATGAACAACTGGATCACTATGATCTTCACTAACGATTAATGTTAATCCATTGGGGTACACATACTTTTTGTAAGGAATTATCAATTTCCCTGATTGAGCTTCAACAGTTTCTACCAATACAGCAGAACCTTGTTGATTGGATGGTGTTTGCGCAAGAGAAGTTGCTACCAAACCAATTGAAGCGAAATACATCAAAACAAGTTTTCTCATAAAATACAAATCTACGGATTTTTAAGATTCGCCGAATTTTGAAATATAATACCATCAACGATTTCGATAAATACTAGTATTTGTTAGATTATATTTTCAAGTATGTAAAAAATACATTGAAGTTGGGCTGAAATTAAAATCCAAATCCCAAAATATTTGTTACACCAATTAGTAAATAGGTAAAAAATAATATTTAGCTTAGACATTCCAAATAACATTACCATGAAGTCAATTATCCGATTTTTCTTTTTAACAATTACTATTTTTATAATAGATAATATCATCTCTAATTCCAATGGTCCAGGTGGCGGTTATTCGGGGGCTCCATCGGAAAATAATTGCACTAATTGCCATAGCTCTTTTTCTCTACAAACAAGTGGTGTTAACTTCAATAAAATTAAATTGGAGATTCCATTCACTGGTGGTGGTTATATCCCAGATAGCACCTACTTGATTAAAATATCGTACAAAGAATCGGGCAAATCGATATTTGGTTTTCAGGTGACCGCACTGGACGCAAAAAATAACGAAGCAGCCGGCACATTTACGGCCAATGATTCAAGAACACAAACAGGCAATTATACAATATCGAGCAAAACAAGATACTACGCGGAACATACCAGCACCGGCAAATCTGCTGTAGCAACAGATTCTGTGGCCTGGTTAGTAAAATGGAAAGCCCCCAATAAAAATGTAGGAACTGTTAGATTCCATTTAAACTTAAATGTAACAAATAACAATGGCGGAACAGCAGGAGATTATATTTATAAAAAATCATTTGATTTCGGACCTTCGTCGTTATTACCCAAAGCAACACCTAGCATTAAAGATTCTTTAATTTGCAGCGGCAAAACCATTCAATTTGTGGGATCAGGAACTCAATCACCCACTTCCTATCAGTGGTCTTTCCCAAGCGGATCTGTAACCAGCTCTACTCTTCAAAACCCAACTGTTTCTTATACCAATGCAGGAAATTACATTGCTATCCTAACTGTCAAGAACAACAAAGGTCAATCATTACCAGATACTCTTCGATTCAGAGTTTTACAAGGCGCAGTAAAACCAACAATTAATGTTACGGGCGCAGTGAGTATTTGTTCTGGGGACTCAATTCGACTTAATGCTAACAATATAACTGGGCATACATTGAGTTGGATGCCGGTTAATAACAAAAAAAACAGTTTGTTTGTTAAGGATTCTGGAACCTATTTCGCTGTAAGCACTAATTCATTAGGCTGCACACGTAATAGCGACAACGTTAGCGTGAAAGTGCTTCAAAAACCGATTGCGGAAGTAACTCCTTTAGATGGTATTGATGTTTATTGTTTAAATTCATCGGTGCCATTGAAAGTAACTGGTAAATCCACTAAAATTGATTCTTTCTCGGTAACAGGTGCATCTACTGGTTTCACCACGGACAGTAATTTTGTTAAAAAAGCGGCTGTTTTGGGTACTATTTCTTTCAACGCTTGGGTAAAAGCTTCAAATGGGTGTGTTTCAGCGCCCGGAAAAGTAAGCGTTACTGTTCAAGATTCATTTGATGGTCCTTCTGTAACAGTAGTTGACACTCAATTAACGAGTGCTACGTTTTCATGGAATCATACAATTGGAAGTAAATATAATTACAGCACTAATTTAGGTTCTACTTGGAATTTCCCAACTGATTCTGACTCTTCCAGTAGCGAAACCATTAAAACTCCTATGGCGAATTATGATATAGACTTTTGGCTTAAATCGTTTAGTAATCACGTATGTAGAGAAAGTAAAATTTCAAAAATTAGCCTAACTACTTTATCATGCAATCCCATAAACTTTTCGGTTACGGCCATGCCAAAATCTCTGTCTTGTGCAGATTCAATATTGAATTTGAAACTAAACACAACATTATCCGATTTTAAATGGGCCATCGACTTTGATGCTGTTGAGAATGTGACTTCTTACAACTATAAATTAAATTCAGGCAACAATACGATTGTTTTAGCGCTAATGAACAATAAAGAACCCATTTGCGGATATACAGTAAAACAAATACAATGGAACGCGGACGCTATTCCAACAATAACCTGGACTAATTCTGACCTATCCAAAAAGTATTGTAGGGGTAATTCATCCGATACGATTCAACTTCCAATCAAATTCAATGCATCAGGGGCTTGGAAATCGGTTATTATAAAAAATAGTTTGTTCAATCAGATTTTATCCAATGGCAACAATTCAACTTTGGCTGTTGTAAGTCAAGGTGAACCCAACATTACCTACACAGTTACTACTGATTCTGGTTGTTTATTTTCTGATACAGCAATTAAAACAAAAATTCAAGGATTGCCATCGGCTGATTTCTCAATTTCAAATACATCAGGTTATCAGTATAAATTTGAAGCTACCAATAATGATCTGTTATCTTACCAGTGGAATGTTGCCGATTCAAGTTCCAATCAGAATCCTGTTAGTTTAGATTTGTACAACTACCGTGGTAATAAAATTGCCGTTAAATTGGATGTTTTGGGAGATGGAAACGGTTGTACAAACAGTAAAAATGACAGCTTGGTAGTTTCATTAACAAGTAATAAAAATTTCAATAATCTTTCACAGTTACTGGTTTATCCCAATCCTGTGACTTCCGGTAATGCTATTTTGATTGATGGAATAATTATGTCCTCAAAACTAATTCAGGATCAATTGAGGGGTTTGATTTTAGATCAATCTGGCAAATGCGTTTATAATACGGAGCTTGAACAAATTGACAAGAATACATGGAAAATTCAAACCGGTGAATTGAGTGCTGGTCTGTACTTTTTACAAATTCAACTTTGCGAACAAAATTCATCGGCCACAACTTCAATAACAAAGCCATTTGTTATTGAGAAGGCCCGTTAATTAAGAATTCTCTTTATTTGAAAAGGATAACATTTATTCTGTATAAATGTTATCCTTTAAGTTTATCCTTGAGATACTTTCCAGTAACACTGTCTTTGCACTTGATTAAATCTTCCGGGATTCCTTCAAATACAAGTGTCCCACCTTTACTTCCTGCTTCTGGGCCTAAATCAATTAACCAATCTGCACATTTTACAACATCCAAGTTGTGTTCAATCACAATAAGAGTATTTCCTTTATTTACCAAAGCTTGAAATGAATTCATGAGTTTGTTTATATCATGAAAATGCAATCCAGTTGTAGGTTCATCGAAAATAAACAATGTATGTTTATCTTTAAAAGGACTGGCTTTACTCAAATAAAATGCAAGTTTAACGCGTTGAGCCTCTCCTCCACTTAGCGTATTACTTCCTTGACCTAATTTCACGTAACCCAACCCTACATCCTGTAAGGGTTTTAAGCGATCTGCAATGGAATTTGTTTGTTCGAAAAATATCAGTGCTTCATCAACAGTCATTTCCAGAACATCGTAAATGTTTTTACCATTATATTCAACATCAAGAACTTCTTTTTTGTATCGTTGTCCATGACAAGATTCACATGGAAGTTTGATGTCGGCCATAAATTGCATTTCAATAATTGTTTCTCCTTCACCACTGCACTGA
>CAYUNO010000199.1:0-4556 GCA_964446075.1 uncultured Flavobacteriaceae bacterium
AGTTATTGTTAGTATTAACTATAATAAAAGATTTTCCGCTCTATTATTCTACAAAGCCAGGGGATGTTACTGAAAACTCAATTGCTTTTATGGAAGAACCCGCATCGGTATTGTTTCATTTTAGACGGGATGAAACCGGGACAAATTACTTCATTACCATAAAACAAAGCGGGGAAAAAGTTAGTTTTTATGAAAACGACTCAAACATTCTAATTAATCAACCTGCTTGGTTACTTACTGCCGAAAAATTATTGTTTTTTCCTAATTATGTTGACGGTAAAAAAATAAAACCTTTCTTAACTCGAAAATTTATTCATATCGATCCACATCAAGAGGCTTCGTACATGGATAAATTCGTTAAGCCTTTATTGGAGAATAACGATGTATATGCAGTTGGTTTTGATATTGTTACCGAACAGTTAGATGCCAAAGCCGTTTTATCCATAAATTCCGATTGGGATAAACCCGCAGTAACACTTTTTATGCAATATGGCTCATGGTCATTTCCATACCACGTCAATAAGAAGGTAAATGTTAGATTAGAAATATCCAATAATAATTACATATTTCATAGAATCAGACGAAGTCACGCTTTCGAAAAAGAAAAAATTGAATACCTCAATGAACTGGGATTAGTTCAACATACAGGTAGTTTATTAGTTCATCCACAGATAGAGAATATACCAGATTTTATCGGTTGGTTAAACGAAAATAGAGAAGCGCTTCATCGGGGTGGGTTTACAATACAACAAGAAAGCAATACAACTCGTTATTATTTAGGTAATATCGAATTAGTTGTAAATGTTCAAAATGGAATTGATTGGTTTGATGTTAAAGCGGTTGTTAAACTATCAAATTTTGAAATTCCCTTCATAAAACTTAGAAAAAATATTCTAGAAAAGAAACAAGAATATTTATTACCCAACGGTGAGATAGTAATTTTGCCGAAAGAATGGTTCAATCGCTTTTCTCCGATAGTAAATTTATCTGAAATTCACGATGAAGCATATAGGGTGCGTAATATTCACGTATCGTTATTAAGTTATTTGGATGAGTATTTAGAAAATGCTCCGTCAATAAAGGAGTTGGCTCAACAATTAACCAACACAACAATGCCCGATTATAGCATACCAGACGGATTTCAAGCCGAATTTAGAGATTACCAAATTGAAGGGTATCGTTGGATGCGTTTCATGCATGAACGTAGATTTGGAGCATTGTTAGCCGATGATATGGGACTGGGTAAGACCTTGCAGACTCTCGCAATAATTGTTGAAAGCTGTAAAAACGCAAATGATAAAGTAAATGTTGAAGATAATTTTGTAAAAACAGTTGTAATAGCTCCTAAATCCCTACTTTACAATTGGCAATCTGAAGCCAATAAATTCTTCCCTGAATTGAAGGTGTTATTGTATACTGGTTTTAATCGTAAACTCAATATTAATCAATTTCAAGATGTTGATTTAATCGTTATGAGTTACGGTACAATGAGGAACGATATTGACCTACTAGAAACCATGAGGTTTAATCTTGTTGTCTTGGACGAAAGCCAAGCAATAAAAAATCCATCATCTCAAACTTCTAGAGCCTTATTGCGATTAAAATCTAACTATAGAGTAGCACTTACAGGTACGCCCATCGAAAATACCCTGTTGGATATTTGGAGTCAAATGAATTTCCTGAATCCCGGCCTATTGGGGACGTTTAATTATTTCGAAAAGAATTTTATTAAGCCGATTGAAAGAGGCGCAAATCCTCAGAAAACCGATAATCTTCGAAAATTAATTGATCCGTTTGTACTTCGCAGAACTAAAAAGCAGGTTGTTCAAGAGTTACCACCAAAAATCGAAAAAGTACATTTCTGTGAAATGAGCTTGGATCAAGCGGAATTATATGAAAATGTTAAAAGTCAATATAGAAATGAAATTCTTCAACACGTTAATGATGTAGGTATTTCAAAATCTAGACTTAAAATATTCAACGGATTGATGCATCTGCGGCAAATTGCTTTAAATCCATCGTTAAAAGAAGATGAATTTAATGGAAGCAGTGGGAAAGATGATGAAATTATGCGAATGTTGGATAGGGCATTATCCAATGGGCATAAAATATTATTATTCTCTCAATTTGTAGGATATTTAAAAATATTTGAGCAATCGCTGCAAGAAAAGAATATCGACTACTGCTATTTAGATGGTTCTATGGACGAAAAAGAGCGTCAAGCCCAAATTGTACAATTTCAGAACCAGACAGAAAAAAAGGTATTTTTATTAAGTTTGAGAGCAGGTAATAGTGGCTTGAATTTAACTGCTGCCGACTATGTTTTCTTGGCTGATCCGTGGTGGAATCCCTTCACTATGAGGCAAGCTGAAGATAGGGCTCATAGAATAGGCCAAGATAAACCTGTTTTTTCCTATAAGTTTATTACTAAAAACACAATTGAAGAGAAAATATTGGCTTTACAAGCTAAAAAAGCGGCATTAGCTGAAAGTGTAATTCCAGATGAAGATTCGATTTTGGCTTCCTTGAATATGGAGGAATTGGAAGATCTACTAAATTAGAATACATGATTCAATCTACAATTAGCGATGGAGATTATTCAGAGTTACCCATAGATTGGATTGAATTCTTGTCGGATTCCAACGCAATTGCACAATGGGAATTGTTGAGGCCAAAGATTGACGAATTATATCAATCAAAAACAATATTTCCATCACGTAAAAATCTTTTCAAAGCCTTTCATTTAACTCCAGTTAGTAAAGTAAAATGTGTTTTGTTAGGTCAAGATCCTTATCATGGATTTGGCCAGGCAAATGGCTTGGCATTTAGTGTTGATGCAGGAGTAAAGCCACCGCCATCTCTAAAGAATATTCTGAAGGAATTAGTATCTGATCTAGGCCTTTCAAACACTGCGTTAAATAAAACAGATTTATCGCCATGGGCAATGGAAGGTGTGCTACTCTTAAATTTAACATTAACAGTTGAAGCGAATAAACCTAATTCGCACATCGAATTGGGATGGAATACCTTCACGGAATCGATATTGACCACTTTAGCAAATTCAAAAAAAGATATAGTTTATATATTGTTAGGTAATTTTGCTAATAGTTTGAAAAACAAATCTTTAAATGGTATAGATTCAACAATTTGTTCAGTACATCCAAGTCCTTTGTCTGCCTATCGAGGATTTTTTACATCGCGGATTTTTTCAAGAACAAATGAACTTCTATTGAAGAAAAAGATTCATCCGATTAATTGGGAACTTTAAAGGTAAAAGTTCAACTTATTATACAATAAAACTTCTGTGTAAATTATTGTAGTTATTGATGGGGAACGGCAGTTATTTTTGATTCGTGGAATATCCTATATACATCGCAGGAGCAACCATTCTTCAAGGTCAAATTGAAGTATTACAGAGCATTGATTTGAAAGTAGCGGAAGGTGAATTTGTGTTTTTAATTGGCAGAACAGGATCAGGTAAATCTTCGCTCTTGAAGACATTGTACGGAGAATTGCCATTGCAGTTTGGGGATGCAACCATTGCCGGGTACCAATTAAAAGGACTTGCAAAAAAGGAAATTCCTTTTCTACGCAGAAAACTGGGTATAGTTTTCCAAGATTTTCAGTTATTAACAGATAGAAACGTTTTAGAAAATCTATATTTCGTGCTCAAAGCTACTGGATGGAAGAATAAGCACGATATGAAAGACAGAGCCTATCAAGTGTTAGAGAAGGTAGGTTTGCAGACAAAAGATTACAAAATACCCGCTGAATTAAGTGGAGGAGAGCAACAACGCTTAGTAATTGCTAGGGCTTTGTTGAATAATCCAAAAGTTATACTGGCAGATGAGCCAACTGGAAATTTAGATCCAGAAGTTTCAGACGAAATTATGTCATTACTTAAGTCTATTTCCAAAGAAGGGACTTCTGTATTAATGGCAACCCACGATTATCGAATTATTCAGAAATTTGGTGGTACGGTTTATCGATTGTCGAATAGAAATATCCATTACATACAAGATCCAGCAGAATATTTAACGCCAGTAATGAATATTCTAGGTAACGAATAGTAAATTGTTTTTTTGAGTGCATTAATTCAATCGCCTAATTCTGCTAATTCGATACGTAGTAATCTTCTTTTTAATTGAATCCGAAATAGCTGTTTGTTGGCTGTAATTGGTAGTATTTTGAGTTACTGCGGCTCGATTTACTGTCTTGTCTGAATTTAAATCATTATAGAACGAATAATGGCGATATTTATTAAAATTTGTCGTGTCATCGGGGTAAATGAAAATTACCTCTTTTGACTTTTTTAGGCCTTGAGTCAAATAGATATAATCTATACAATTAAATAAAGTTGCAGCTTCGGAACTTATAAAAACGATAGTGTCAACATCTTGTCTATGGAAGGTTTTGTTTTCGGAAGATTTGGTGTCTGCAACGTTAGTGTCGTTGTTTTTTTTTTGGTAATTTATTTATTTTTTATTATTTTTTAAATATATTTTCTAGGTTAAATATCAAATGATATTTAATTTATACACAATAAATGAGGTAAT
>CAYUNO010000200.1:0-4549 GCA_964446075.1 uncultured Flavobacteriaceae bacterium
CGGATTATCCACAAAGGGGTTTCTATTCTTTTGAACTCCAGCGATATATTCATGTCGCGCTATTTCCCAATTACTAGGAGGAAATTGCAGATTCCAACGTTTCAATACGGTTTGATCTTGGTTTGTACCTAAAAAATCATTGGTTGTTGGAATAGTGAATGCTTTCCCTGGGCGATTATAGGTTGCACAGATATAAAATTGTGATCTTGCAACCGCACCTTTAGCAATATCCCGGGGTTCGTAAGCAAATTCTCCAGCAGAATCCAAACCAAACTTACCTCCATAAAAATTAAAAGTAACGGATTTTAAATTATTGAATGGATAGTTGCTGCGTCTATTATTAACCTCATTTTGGTGAACTAAATACAATAAATGTAAGTCGCTATAATTCGCACTATCCTGGCTACTTTCAGGCATCCAACTATAAGGATATGAATGTTCTCTACTTAAATAATCCGGATCCGCCGTATTGAAAAAGAAAGGAGGAGTAAAAATATATGGGAACCCACTGTAGAAGCAGTTAATTACTTTTTTACCACCTGTTGTATCTCTAGCTTCAAAATTAGAAGCAATCGTACTGCCAAAATTGGAATAAAACACTTGGAAATGGGGACGTACAATACCTCTCAGTTTATCGATCAATTGTGTATCCGAAGCAGTCAATGCACCATAGTAACTACCTGGGTTCAAACCGGGAGTAGTATAATTTATTGCAGTTGCTGAACTAGTGAAATAATTGGTAAAACTACCGTAACCATTGTAGCTAAACACCTTGATAAAGTACTGTGTATTTGCCACAATATTATCAAAAGTCACTTCGCCTGTTGCACCCACATGTAAAACTCTATCATTACCAATATAACCACCGCGTTCGTATTCAATACCATCTTGGGGTGTGCCAGAAACATCCGAACCCTTACCCAATAATATCAAATAACCATCCACTGGCTCTGAACCACCAGAAAGTGTCACAATACTTCTCCACGCTAAATTAGTTTTTACCGAAACAGAACTTGAAGGCGAAGTTGGCTCAGATGCTAAACCACCTCTTATTGCAAAGACATTTACAGAAAATGGCAAATTATTACTGTCATTGCTGAATATTTCAAGCATGGCTTTCAACGAACCGCTAGTCACATTCTTATTTACATCAATACTCAAGGTAGCAGTTTCACCGGCTTTTACCGTGAATGGAAACGATTGAGCTGTAGTAAAATCAGCAGCATTTAATCCCGATTTTTTTAAATCTGTAATAATTAAGTCGCCCGCTGAACTGTTATTTTTAATGGTTAAATCTACAATATCGGAACCACCAACCCTAATTTCTTTTCCCGATGCCAAATTATTTCCGGAATATTCAACAACCAACTCGGGTTTAGCGCCGCCTATACCATCGCTTACTGTAATATCATCTATCGCTATATTATATCCTGAAATTTTAGCTTTAAAGAAAAATCGAACATACTTGGTTGTTGTACTCAATAAAGTAAAACGCTCTTTTAGAGTTAAACCCAAATCATCTTTATAAGTTGAAAGATCCGTCCAATCGGTACCATTAGTACTTTCTTGTACAACAAATGTACCCAGCCAAGCCGTTGCTCCGCTTGCAGCTGTGCCAGTAATGTAATAAAATACTGTATCCGCCGTACCCGTAAAATTAACTTGTACATACTCGCCAGTATTATCCAATCTAACTGAAGCAGGAGTACTTTTCACCAATGCAGTAGAAGTATATACAAAATTGCCAGTACTGCCCTGACTTAAAGTCCAACCCGATGGAGCAGTTGCCGGGTCATTACAATTCCAAAAAGCGGGCAATGTTGCCTGAGCTAAACTTACTCCCGTAGCCAAAATGCTAACAAAAAGTAAAAAAATATTTCTCAATTTCATAGTTGATATTCTCTAAAGTGTTATTCTTATTCCTGTAGTGTATCTAAGCCCAGGTGCTACAAATACCTCCAAGTTTTTTGGATTAAAGGTATTACGAGCGTTAGTTTCAGCCTCTACAGAAGATACATTCAAATTGTAGCTAGGACTCCGGTGATGAGCATCAGAGATATACAAATTATCTGTAACGTTATTCACCATACCATAAATCTGCACGCGCGTCCCATTTTTAAATGAAAATTTATAACCCGCACTCAAATTCATAACCCAATAATCCGGCAATCTAAAGGATTCCTTACCTGCATAAGAACCCACAAGAACGGTTGGGTCGAAATCAGCAAAATGCTTTCCAAACCGGATATATTGCCAAGTGAAATAAGCTCCTTTCAAGTAGGTTGGCTCATAACGCAAAAGCACGGTAACTTGATTTTGTGCTGCATCGCCTACATGAACTCCATTTGCATTGAAATTTACTGCGCCAATAGAATCTCCCGCATCGTTCCTAACTATTGCTTTGCTGCCTGATTGCCATACCCAATCACCCATAGCAACACCACCTTCAATGCTAATTCCATCGCCGGGTTTTAAAGTGTACTGCAATTCAATTCCTTTATGCAGAGCCGATAATCCATTGATATTGAATGTATATTCATTGCCATCCAAATCGGTAAACCTAGATAAAAAATCAACCGGTTTGTTTTTCCACAACGTATAGTACCCATTTAATGTTATCGCAACTCGCTTTGATTTATAACCTGTCCCACCCTCTAAAGCATATACCAATTCGTTCTCAACACCTCGAACGCGTTTGTTAGAATTATCAAAGATATTGCTGAATCTCGCCGGTCTATTGAGATAACCAACATTAGAAAACAAATTGATTTTTCTGCTGATATTATGATTTAAGCCCGACTTTAACGTTAAACCATTTAACCGCACCCAATCCGTATGTTGAGGATTTTTATTGGAGTCTAATTTAAAATAATCGATTCTCTTATAATTGCTTCTCGATGCACTTGCATTGAAAAAAGCCGAAGTCCTGCCTTTGCTGTATTCCGCTTCTCCAAATGCACCATACCAATTAACTAAACCATCGTTGTGATAAAAAAACTTATCGCCTTTTCGGTACATATGGTTTGAAGCATAATTGGGATTAATATCCGCAGGAATAAAATAATCACCCCCCAATAAATTGTAAACCTCTCGCCAATGCTTTCCGTAATACATTCTCGCATCAACACCGCCCGTTAGATTCCAATAGGAATTCAATTTATATTGTGCAGTGCTAAGTAGCCCATACCAATTGTGATTGTTTACTCCGCGTTGAATAATTGCAGCAGATTTCCTTTCTGTTTCAGAGTACTTTGGGTCAATGGGATCATAGAAAAAGCCATCACCGTATTTATTATTCTCATAGGCCGACTGAAAATTGTAATTCCCATAATTCTGAGGAATTTGAGGAATTTTACCGCTTGCTGCCTGAGTTCCACCACCGCGACCGTAAGAGGCATAAATTGAAGATGTAATAAACAATTTACTGCTCTTTTTCCAATCATGTTTTATGTAAAATTGCGGTTTATGAAACATATTTTCCCGCTCATTTTGAACATACCCTCTTCCCCAAACAGTGTCTACCGACGTAACTGTCCCAGATTGCAAATCTCTTCGTTGTAATGTATCAAATTCTTGAATGGTACCCCAGTGCTGATTGTATTTTCTTCCCATGTTTTTAGACATTCGAGGAAGCGTTGTATCCATTCCCAATTCCCTTGCAAGATTATCATCGTATAAACTCAATCGAGCTCTAAACGAGCGTTGTCCATGACTTTGAGGCGCACCCATTCCGGCAAAACTCAACGTATGCTTTTTACCAAACTGTTTTTCAAGTTTGAAAAAGTAGGCGAACATATTATCGTACAAGTAATCTACGTATCCGCTACTTGTTCTTCGTGTTCCACTCATGGTAAATCCCCAGTCACCAGGAAGTTTACCACTGGTATAATTGAATGAATATTGCTCATATCGGGAATCTCCAATCTCTACACTCCCTTCAATCCTTTCCTGATTTCCTATTCCCCGTGTAATAATATTCATAGAACCACCAACAGCGGGATTTGCAATTCGGCTAGACCCCAAACCGCGTTGAACCTGAGTCATAGACGTTACTCCACCCAATCCAAACCAATTACTCCAATAAACCCAGCCGTTTTCCATATCATTAACGGGTATACCGTCAATCATAACCGCAATATTCCGTTGATTAAACCCCCTAATGTTAATTCTCGCATCACCCGCTCCACCACCCTGTTGAGTAGAGTAAACACCTGGAATTTGATTTAACATGGTAGGCAAATCCGCACTACCCAATCGTTCCTGCAAATCCTTACCCATCAAATTTGAGTAGGCGATGGGTGTTTTTCTATCCTTTGCAACACTAGCGGTAATTTGAATCGCCTGCATGGATGCACTTTGGTTATTTAATTTGAAGACAACACCCGTAATCAAATTTCTATCCGCTTGTAAAATAAGGCTGTCCGAAGAATATCCATCCAAAGAACATACAATCTTGTACTCGCCCATTGGCAACTGCAAAACAAATGCCCCGTCTTTGGTAGTAATTGCGCTTTGATTTCGAGTGGTAACCAATGCATTCGCTAATAAT
>CAYUNO010000201.1:0-4527 GCA_964446075.1 uncultured Flavobacteriaceae bacterium
GGATAGAGGAATTCATTGGTATGAATTTCCCCATTCTGGAATCCGCAGGGGTTTAAAACATCGAAAAGATTTCAATACCTACTGGTATGGATACATGGCTCAACCTATTGATAATCCATCTTTTGATACGGTAAATTGGTGGTTTAATGAGGAATGGCAGATGTGGTATAAAGATAATTACTTTAGGGAGGTGAGCAAGGAGATTGGGATAGTTCAAACAGGGGGATACAAGCAGGCACGACGTTATTTACATTCGTTTTTTCAGGATCGAATAGCTCGATACATGCAAAGTATTTCCAAGCCTGAACTGGCGAGGATGAATTGCAGTAGATTAAGCGTGTATTTGGCATGGGGGCATATTAGTTTGCGGGAAGTATATCAAATGCAAGCGGTGGAATCAAAAAAATCTCCGTGGAAACGGAATTTTACACAGTTTGCTTCTCGATTACGTTGGAGGGAACATTTTATTCAAAAATTTGAAAGTCAGTGTAGCATGGAATTTTTGCCCATTAATTCGGGGTATCGTAATTGGCAATTTAATAACAATGGGTTGCATATTACGTCTTGGAAAGAGGGTAAGACTGGGGTTCCACTGGTTGATGCTTGCATGCGTAGTTTAATGACTACGGGCTATTTGAATTTTAGAATGCGTGCCATGTTGGTGAGTTTTTTAACTCATTATTTAAATGAGAGTTGGGAAGTGGCGGCGGAACACTTGTCTAAGCAGTTTTTGGATTTTGAGCCGGGTATTCACTTTCCCCAGATTCAAATGCAGGCTGGGTTTACGGGTACCAATACGTTGAGAATTTACAATCCTACCAAGCAGGCAGAAGACCATGACCCTGAAGGTACTTTCATTAAGCAATGGATACCAGCATTAGCACAGGTGCCAGTGCCCAAACTATTTGAACCATGGACCTTAACTCCTGCGGAGCAGATTTGGTATCAAGTGGAAATAGGGAGAGATTATCCAAAGCCGATAATCGATTTGAAAATTTCGTATAACGAGGCGAAAGATCGTTTATGGGGATGGAGAATCAAAAAAGAAGTGCAGGAAGATTCTAGACGCGTTCTTGAGCGATTATCCTTACCTAAGAGGAAACGCAGAGAGATTTGATATCAATTGAAAATATAATATGATTGAAGATGGGTATCATAATTAAAAAAAATCCCCCACCGAACGATGAGGGATTTTCATATTATTCCAAAAGATAAAATTACTTCTGGTAGGGATTGTTCAATTAAAATGTACGAACAGGTCTAACGTTGATTTTGCTTGTACGAGCATAAGGACGAGTTCCTGAATTGCCTCTGCTAAATACGAAACAAATAGCACTTTCAGGAGTAACGTGGTTAGTAGATGTCCAGTAAGCAGTCTGAAGAAAACCACCTAAGTTCTGGCTAAATAAGTTATCGTTGCAAGCTTGTAATTCGTCTTTTGTTGGTAAGCGCCAATCAGTAAAATCATAGTTAGGTCCTTTAACTACTAAGTCATCCACAGCTTTCTTTGCATCGGCCCAAGTCATTTGTTGAGGTAAGTCTTGTCCAGCTACAATCAAACCTGATTTTCCATCAGTATTCAATTTTACAATGATTCCTCCTAAATGTTCTTGACCTACAGCTAAAGGTTTTGCAGGGGTTGTAGTTGTAGCAGGTTTGCTAGTGTTTGGTTTTACTGTGCTTCCAGAAGTAGTGCCAGTTGTTCCAGTAGTTGGTTTTGCAACCGTTGTACCAGTTTTTGGTTGTTGCGCTGATGTAGGTGCACCTGGCTTTTTAATCGTTTGTGCTACTGATACAGTAGACCAAAGTAGACCCAATCCTAGGGTTAACATTGTTTTAGTTTGAGTATTCATATTGTTTTTTCTGGTTAATTGCAATTTACATACCAAATTTTATAAAATGCATGCCTAAAATTTGGTGTTTTCTCCATATCGGAAAAAATACATGAAGCATCCTACTTTAAAATTAAGATTGACTGTTGGAAATTGCTTTTATCGGTAAGAATATATGTTCCAGCATTTAAGTTGTTTATAGGTAGCTCAATGTAGGCTACTCCATGGGATTTATAAATCTTGCAAACCGTAGTTCCATAGACTGAGTGCAAATACAAGGGTTGGTCTAATATCATAGAAATGCTGGTTTCACTGAGGTGGACTTTAGGATTTTCTGGACTTAAGCATAGTGCTTTGGGTCTATTGTAAGTGTCAAACTGTTTAGTTGAATTTGGTGTTTTGGTTTCAAAATCATAAAACGATAGGGAATCACTGATAATTTTATTTACCGTATTAAGGATTTGATATTTTTGCTGAACGTTAATAGCCTGCAATTGGATATTTGAATTTAATTGCTTTGAAAACAACGTGGCATATATCGTTGCTGCGGCTACGATAGACCCTTGGATCGATGGATGACTCCCATCGCCCGAATATAGTTGTATACTGGTTGTGTCTCTCAGGTCGCGCCATATAGAGGCAATTGGTGCCGCTTTGCATTTGTTGTCCTTGGCCATTTGCTGGTAACGCTGTCTAAGCAATTCGTTCATGCCTAGAAAGGTGCAAACGGGTTCCCAGTTAGGGCAATTTTGTGCGTCGCCGTTTTCTCGCCCCCAAGTAGTGTAAAAAACAATTTTGCTGTTAGGGTTGATGGCACGGATGGAGTCTACCAGTAATTTGGCATAAGGAAAACACATCGATTGCACTTGGGATAGTGGAAAGGAAGGAATCTGACTTTGTTCTTGAAGAATTACGGCATCGTATTGGCCGTTTCTAAGTTCGATAAATAAATCGGGAGCGAAGCTGTGCTGACTGAATGAAGTTCCTCCAGGAGCACGCGTATTTACTTCAAACGTATCGCCATGGGATGCGCCAATATACTGAGTGATTCCTGCCAAATCATTAAAGGCGGTATAACTGTTGCCGATAAAGTAAACTTTCTTGATTGTCTGCCCTTGGGCTAAAGGAATGTATCCCAAACAAAGTAAGCAAATTGCAATTACACTTCTAGATGTTGATTTACGACTCAAATAACAAAGGTTTTTAAGGATGTTCATGGATGATTCAATAACTTAATGATAATAATCTGTTATAAGACGATTGAAAATAGCTTGATGTTGTTTTAGATATTTATGAAATCGATTGTATCCATTTACTTCCATCGGAGTTCAACCTTATAACGGCCCAGTTCTTTGGTCGCTGTATTGCCACCGGATTGATTATTGGTAGCAAAGAAAAATAAATAAACACTTCGATTTATATTACTGATGGGGATGGTTTTTTTATTGCGTTCAATGTAAATTTTTTCAATGGTTTTTGTTCCTATAACGGTATTGCCATTAACTTGTACATCTTTGTCAAAACGATGCCAATTTATTGTGCTATCGTAAAATAAATAGGAAATAGATTCATCGTCTATCTCCATGTCTCTATCCGTGTTAAAATTCTCTTCTACCCTGGTGAAGTTACTAATGGTTTGAAGGCTTGTAATTTCTTGATTGTCTTTTAGATTGAAATATTTAGGATTAAACGACGAATGGAAATAGATCCCATCGTGATTATTTAGGGTAATTCTCAACTGAAATTGCTTTTTTTCTAACGTGGCAACATGGTTTTCTATCGGTATTTTTTTATTGTTTTGCAAGATTTCTACCTTAAATATGGGTGTGTTTTGACTTGCAAAGCTCAGCAATATAATGGCCGATGCAGCCAATAGAGTATTATAAATAAATTTCATAGGGTTGATTTAGCACGGGGACGGTGGATTCCTTCTACAATAATAAATCCAATGTCGTTGATTTGTTATTTGTTATGGATGTTATTTATAGAAATGCGTTTAGTAAGCTTTTGACTTGGATGTCCACCGAAGAGTCAGCTAACCTAGGAGAGGCATTGAGTAAATTGGTAGCATTTTCGCCCTCAATTTGCATGAGAGCTACCGGAGGTGCAGTTGCCAATGAAATTGTGTTAAAGTCGTCTCTTGCATAGTTAAGGCCCCAAAAATGTAAAATGAAACACTTTTTGCATCTTAAAAGTGTGTTTTATGACATTATTAGGTAGTTAAGTTGTATTTTTGTTTGTAAAATTGGAATGGATAGATTTGCTTATCAAAAATTGCTTGACTGGAAAAATAAGTCAAATCGTTTGCCATTGATTATACAGGGTGCCAGACAGGTGGGAAAAACTTGGCTTATGAAGGAATTCGGTCGAATTGAATATAAGCATACTGCGTATTTTAATTTTGAATCGTCGATTGAATTACAGAACATTTTTAAATCTGGTTTTAATATTTCAAGAATTATTAAATCGCTGGAAATATTGTATGGCAATGAAATCAGCCCCGATAATACCTTGATTATTTTTGATGAGGTTCAATCGTGTCCAGAGGCCTTAACTGCATTAAAGTATTTTCAAGAAAATGCGCCAAATTTTCATGTATTTGCTGCTGGTTCTTTATTGGGCGTAGCAATACATCAAGGAGTTTCTTTTCCGGTTGGAAAAGTTGAATTATTTACGCTGTATCCCTTAACGTTTC
>CAYUNO010000202.1:0-4513 GCA_964446075.1 uncultured Flavobacteriaceae bacterium
AAACTCACTCAGTTTAAGTGCAAAAACGGATCTATTTGGAAACGCAAGTAGAACTTATTTTTTCGATTGCTGAAAATGCTCGTAACTATGTCGAAACTCCTGATGAACCATCACACGTTTTGACTTAGGATACAAACGAATAATTGAGTCCATTGTTAGTGTCTGAACATTCAAATTTTCAAGTACTTCAAACGCCAAAACACTTTTATTGTCTGGGGTAGCAACAATAATTTTACGCTGTTGAAAGGAATCTATTAACCACTTTTTCTTTTCCAATTGCTCCCAGGAATAACTTCGTTTCTCGCCATTGATTTCTAACCAAGCCAACCAATTTTTGGCATGGTTGGAGCTTACCGAGCGTTGTAACAAGTCCGATTCGATGCTTCCATCGTCATACTTTTCTAATCGATTGTATTTTTTCTCAAACTCCGATTCGCCTTGTAAAATCCACGAATCCGGATACCATTGTAGCCATTGTTTTAACGTGGTTTGAAGGAAAGGCAAAACAGTCCATTGCTCCCCTTTCCGCGAACCAGCTACCGCCTCACCGGTTGCTTGTTGCCACCAAGAGCCCGATTCTTCGTCTTCAAACATGGCGTTAAAATGATCCATTCCCACCAATCGGAATTTTTCCAGTTTTCCATTTTTTTGTGGGTATCGGTAAACCATGGCCGTACGGCAAACCGAACAATACGTAGCAAATATGGGCAGGTTTTTATCTAGGGTATCGCTAATTTGATGATGATGTGCCAAAATATTCATGGGATAGGCTTTGGGGACACCGTGATCAACAATACCAATGACTAATCTATCTGTTTCAATATAACTCTTATCGGACTTTGCAAAACGAGTATTTCTTAAGGGTAAGAACATCGTATCAGCACTGAGCAGATTGTTGGTTAAATATGCCGATAGCGCCAGCAGTGCCAATAAAACAACCGTGGTTTTTCTGTATTGGCTCCAACTTAAATGTAACCAACGAATTACTCCTGCCAACAACAGAACACGAAAACCCCAGCGGTATTGATGTAAAAAATAAGCAATATCCAAGGTATTGTTCTGCTGACTTCCAGGCATCGGCATGATAAAATAAACACGCATCCATTCAAATACTATTAAAAGTATCAAACTGATTAACCACCAACGTTTCATAGTGATTGCAAGTTAAGTCGTTTTAATAATTTTCATACCAATTGAATTGTTGTTGTACGTACGATTGCAATTTTATCCAGAATTAAACCAATGAAAATCTAATGTGAATCTTTACGGATAATACGTATTTCATATTTTGACAGTATTTGTAAATAGTTCTATAGATACATTTTTTTGTAAAATATTTTTTACAATTAGTAAAATTTATTTTACATTTGTAGCGTAAATATTTAAAAACATGAACAATCATTTGTTATCCAATCGCTGGCTCATCCCTTCGGGCATCGTCTTTTACAGTGCTACCCTAGTAGGTATTCTATTGATGGCCACTGTCATTACTACCGAAACTATCAATATAGAAGTTTCAGTACCTAATCTATTTAATTCGGAAGACCCATTATTGGGTCATAATCAATCATGGATCAAAAACAATTGGTTTGATGAAATCCTTTGTTTATTGTTGTGTATTTCGGGGCTTATCCATGGATTTTCGGCCGAATCGGACGAAGACGAGTATGCCAATTTCCTTCGATTTCAGGCGCTCAAATGGTCGATGGTTATTAATTACACCTTATTAGCAATGGTATCTCTATTGGTATATGGATTTGCTTATTGGCAAGTAATTTTAATCTCCATTTTCATTGTTTTGGTTACCTTTATCGTTTGGTTTAGAATTTCAATGATCCAACATCGCCGAAAATGAAAAACAACATTAAGGTCAATCGTGCCATAAAAAAGATTTCTCAAGATGAACTTGCAAAACTGGTGGGTGTATCTCGGCAAACGATTAATGCAATAGAAAACAACAAGTACTACCCATCGCTGGAATTAGGATTAAAACTATCAAAAATCTTAGCGTGTTCCGTGAATGATCTTTTCAGTTTAGACGATGAATTGGCTTGAATTTGCGCCTTGAAGGCCCCTAGCTTAATTTAACCGTGGTTTTGTGTACGAAATACCGGAATATGTATACAAAGTTAATTAACTCGACAATGAGATTTGTTGCATAAAATATCGACATGAAACAAACCATATTAATCACCGGAAGCAGCAGTGGGATTGGCAAAGAGACGGCTAAATTATTTCAACGAAAAGGCTGGAATGTAATCGCTACTATGAGAAATCCGGATCTGGAAACGGAGTTAACCAAACTGGACAATGTAATGGTTACTCAACTGGATGTTTTGGATTTATCATCCATTGACGCTGCCATTAATTTAGGACTTAAGAAATTTGGCAAAATCGATGTTCTTGTCAATAATGCCGGTTATGGAGCCTACGGCCCCTTGGAATCATTTCCCAGAGAAAGAATCTTAAAGCAATTTAATACCAATGTGATAGGTTTGCTGGATGTAACTAGGGCAATGTTGTCCCATTTTCGAAAGAATAGACAAGGGCTGGTGATTAACATTTCCTCAATGGGTGGTAAAATGACATTCCCGCTGGGATCTTTGTATCATGGAACCAAGTTTGCGGTGGAAGGAATTTCAGAGTCACTTCGTTACGAAGTTGAGCAAATTGGTTGCCGAGTAAAAATAATAGAACCTGGCGCAATCGCTACGGATTTTGCTGGCAGATCGTTTGATTTCAACTACGATGCAAATCAATCAGAGTACAACACAATTGTTCAGAAAATAACAGCCGTATTCCCCAAGATGGTAAAAAATGCTTCGCCCGCAAATATTGTTGCTGATGTGATTTATAAAGCCGCAACCGATGGAAAAAGCACATTGCGTTACATGGCTGGCTCAGATGCAAAAATGTACAATTTCCTCAGTAAATGGCTCGGCTATAATTTCATTGTAACCATGAATAAAAAGTTCTTCAAATTATAATGAATGAGTAAACTGCTTCATTTAAAAACCATATCGGATTTATATCGTTTTTTGGATTTGGGATATGCCAATCATCCATTAATCGCAGTAATTGATTTCGGCAAATTATGGGATCATTCGGCGGAGGAGATTCCAATAAAAACAGATTTTTATTCGATCATGTTTAAAAATTATTGTCGGAATCACATTCGATATGGCCGTAAAACAGTAGATTTTCAAGACGGCAGTTTACTTTGCATATCACCTAATCAATTGATTACCATTGACAACGATGTAGAAATTGCCGAAAATATGCAAGGTTGGGGATTATTCTTCCATCCTGATTTGATTCGGGGAACTCCGTTAGGATATAGAATTAAAGACTATACATTTTTTTCTTACGAAATATCAGAAGCATTACATTTATCGAATAAAGAAAAAGAAACTCTGTACGATTGTATTGTTAAAATCCAAGAAGAACTTGCTGAAAATATAGACAATCACAGTCAAAACCTATTGGTTTCTGTCATCGAACTGCTTTTAAATTATTGTTCTAGATATTACAGTAGACAGTTCATCACGCGTAAATCTCTGAATTCGGATATCGTTGTAAAAGTTCAGCAGATTTTACGTTTTCATTTCGAGCATAAGGATAAAAACGCCGATGGCTTACCCAGCGTTAAATTTTTAGCCAATCAGTTGAATCTTTCTCCCAATTATTTAAGTGATTTATTAAAGCGAGAAACAGGTTTAAACGCACAGGATCACATCCATTATGCAGTTATCGAAGAAGCGAAGAATTTACTCATCCAATCGAATCAATCGGTTAGCGAAGTAGCGTATTCTTTGGGATTTGAATATCCTCAGTATTTCAGCAGGCTGTTTAAACAAAAAACAGGCAAAACCCCAATTGAATTTAGAGGTACATCATAAGTCAATAATTTTCACATTCAATCTGTACGATTGATTTTCCCATTTATTCAAAGTCGTGGAATCTTGTGTTTTCGACAATTAAATTATTAGGATAATTCAAATACAGACCCCAATTCTTTTTGAAATTATTAAGGGGAAAGAACTATTTCGTGATGTTAGCAGTTTAATAGGTTAATGAAAACCTTTTTAACCGCTCGATGGGAAAACCTAATTATGGCGAACTATGAAGTTGAACCCAGTATTCTGCTTCCCTATTTACCGAAAGGAGTGGAATTAGATTTTCATCAAGGGAAAACCTATGTTAGTTTGGTTGGATTTCTTTTTAAAAATTCATCAATTTTCGGCATTCCTATCCCCTTTCTGGGGACATTTGAAGAAATCAACTTACGATTTTATGTAAAGCGCAAAACAACCGAAGGATATCAACGAGGAGTCGTTTTCATTAATGAAACCGTGCCCTACAAACCGGTTGCATGGTTGGCAAACAAACTGTACAAAGAGCATTATATTGCCATACCTACCAAACATTCTATGCAGTTTGGGGACCGGATTAAGGAAATCGAATATCAATGGAAAACCAATCGGATTTGGAATAGAATTTCGGTTAGTGCTGG
>CAYUNO010000203.1:0-2982 GCA_964446075.1 uncultured Flavobacteriaceae bacterium
AATTGCATTTAATTCTTCGGGATGATGGGCGTAGTCGTCTATAACGATATAATTTTCATTGCGAATGATATACTCAAATCTGCGTTTGGCACCCCGGTAAGTTTTAATACCTTCTTGCAGTTTGTCTATTGGAAGTTGCAAGAAATGATGGGTTATTGCCAGTGCAGCACAAGCGTTCTCGATGTTGTGGTAACCCGGTAAGCCGCATTGAAATTCAATAATCTCTGCAGCTTTCTCCTTGTATTGAAAATGGTAGTTCCCATTTTTTATAACAACGTCCTTGTAGTGAATTTGGGATTGTGCCTGTTCTCCGTAGGTGATCAATTCTATCCCGACAGGTGTATGGATTTGTTGAATTAATTTTTCATTCAGTACCAGTCCAGCTCCTCGGCGGCCTTCAGTTTTTGTAGAACCTTCAGTATCCCTATGATCTTCCGTTTTCCCAGAATCATCAGATCTCTCAAGAACCTTAGAAGGCGTTGTATTGGTCTTATCGGTAGAACCGGTTTGAACCAACTCTACAAAGACATTAAATGCATGTTTAAATTCTTCTTCGGTCCCGTAAATGTCCAGATGGTCTGCATCCATGGCAGTAATCACGGCTAAATTTGGATTCAGTCTGTGGAAAGATCTGTCAAATTCATCTGCCTCAAGTACGATAATCTCTTTACTTGAACCCTCGATCATCAGTGTATCACCGTCGGATTTTTGTATGTAATTGGAATTGTAATTGGCCGATATACCTCCTAGAAATGCAGTAAAATTTACATTACAGGAATGTAACAAATGAGCAATTAAGGTAGAGGTAGTGGTTTTTCCATGCGTACCCGCAACGGCAATGCAAAATCCATTTCTGGCAATGGAGCCCAGCACTTCGGAGCGTTTAAAAATTTCAACTTTTTGTGATTTTAAATAATTCCAAGCGCTGTGATCTACTGGAATTGCTGGGGTAATAATCCATAGTACTTCCGGATTGTGTACCCAGCCCTCCGGTAATAAATCCTGATTATCATCCAGAACAACGGTTGCACCTTCGCGTTGCAAATCGTCAATAAGGGATGTTCTGGTTTTATCGTACCCATAGACCTCCAAGCCTAAATGCAATAAATACCTTGCTATTGCACTCATACCAATACCTCCGATGCCCAAGAAATAGGCTTTGGAATATTGATTTATAGGTTTAATAGTATTATGCATGCGATGCTTGATTTAAAATGTGGTCGATTTGATCTACTATGGTTGCGGTTGCCATGGGCTTAGCTAATGCCCGCAGATTTTCTTTAAATTCTAAGCGTTTGTTGGGTTTGTTTATGAGATCGATAATGCTGGCATAGAGCTTTTCGCCGCACTCACTGTCTGTAACTAGCTGCGCAGCGTGAACACCATCGAAGACTTGTGCATTTTTGGTTTGGTGGTCGTCGGTAACATTGGGAGAAGGTACCAAAATAGCGGGTGTCCCCATAATGGCTATTTCTGATAGCGTTATAGCCCCGGCCCGTGATACAATGACGTCGGCTATTGCCATGGCAATTTCCATGGAATCGATGAACGGCGACACATAAATGGGGGTAGCATTGCCGTTTTGGTGTACCTGTTTAATTTGTGCTTCGATTTCCAATTGGTGACTGTTCCAAAAACGTTCCCCGGTTTGCCAAATTATTTGGATATCGGCAGATAGCAATTGGGGAAGGTGCTTTAAAATGGTTTCGTTGATGGTTCTTGCCCCTAAACTTCCGCCTGTTATAAATAGGGTGGAATTACCTGTTGGATTTAATCCCCATTTCTTCGATGCTTCTAGAACAAGTAATTCCTTTCGTTCTGAAATTTCTATTTCTATTCCTGTCTTAATTATGGCATCTCTAACGGGATTGCCTGTAAATATCCAATTGCCTTTTGGAAAGAACTTTTCCATATCGGGGAATCCGGTGCAAACAACAGATGCCTTAGAACCTACTACTTTATTGGTTAGTCCGGCAAAACCATTTTGTTCCTGCAAAATCACAGGGACTTGCATTCTGCTGGCCATAAAACAGACGGGTAAACTGACGTAGCCACCGGTGCCAATAACGGCGTCCGGGTTAAATTTGTTAATGATATTTCTGGCTTTAAAAATGCTTAATACCGCTTTGACGAGTACCGATATATTCTTGGGCGATAGCGATCGTTGCAGTCCTTCCACCGGTAATCCTACAATTTTAAAACCCGCTTCAGGCACTTTGGTCATTTCCATTTTGCCTACAGCTCCTACAAACAAGATTTCGGTATTTTCTCCATATCGGCGAATTAGTTCTTTGGCAATAGCAACGGCAGGGAAAATATGTCCGCCAGTGCCTCCTCCACTAAGTATAAACCGTTTATTGCTTGTAGAATTCATCGTTGATTATGCGTTGTTTACGGCCGAGGATTGAATGGTTGAAGTTTCTGCACTTACGCTTCCCGGACCTTGCGTAGAGGCCTTCATTTTTTCGTCTTGAATAAATTTAGTTACCCCGAGAATTACGCCAAAGCCAATGGAATTCATGAATAAACTGGTACCTCCCATGCTTACCAAGGGAATGGTTAATCCCGTAACCGGTCATACCCCTACGGCAACGCCCATGTTAACAAAGGCTTGAATCGACATACTTAATCCCAATCCTAAAGCTACTAAAGCGCCAAAGGCTCGGGAACTTTCCACCACTATTTTGATGCATCGAATAATCAGGAGCACAAAGCAGCCCATAACCACAACGCCTCCTACCATTCCATATTCTTCAACGATGATAGCGAAAATGAAATCGGAATAGGGATGCGGTAAAAATGCTCGTTGCGTTGAATTCCCTGGACCTTTGCCAAACAATCCTCCTTCGGCAACTGCGATCATGGATTGGGTTTGTTGGTAATTCCCGTTTCCATCGTCTTTACCAATGAATGTTTCTATTCGTTTTTTCCACGTTGGGATTCGGGTATGTTCCAAACCTTCGGTATTAACATTTAGAAGTA
>CAYUNO010000203.1:2992-4512 GCA_964446075.1 uncultured Flavobacteriaceae bacterium
GGACAAAATGCCAATGTATCGAATATTCACCCTACCGATAAACATCAACAATACACTGGTTAGAAAAACCACCAATGCGGTACTTAAATTCTCAGGAAAAATCAATCCAACAACAAGTACAATTACAAATAATACATGTCTGAAAACTTTAAAACTATCAATTTCTTCTTGTTTTTTGGATAGATATCGAGCGATATACATGATAAGGAACAACTTGGCAGCATCCGATGGCTGAAAGGTTATTCCAAGAAATGGAATGGGTATAACACGGGTGGCGTTATTGATTTCGCTCCCGGTAAAAAGGGTTATAATTAATGCTCCAATGGATAACCAGAGAAACACTTGGGAAATCCTGGAGTAATATTGAAAAGGTATCAGGTGGGTAGCGTACAGGAGAATGAGGCCGATTACCAAGAAGCCAGCATGACGGAAGAAATAGAACTCGATGTTTCCGTCTTGTTTGTTAAATGCTAAGGTGATGGTGGCACTGTAAACCGCCAACATTCCAATCAGTGACAGGGTGATGATGATGTACCAAATCCACCGATCGCCTTTAAATAAATGACCGTATTTCCTCGCCATAACCTGATTTACAAATTGCGTACAGCCTCTTTAAATTGTCTACCTCTGTCTTCGTAGTTGTCGAATAAATCGAAACTCGCGCAGGCAGGTGATAGCAATACTACGTCATCCGTCATGGCCATTTTTGCTGCCACGTGTACAGCTTCTTTGGCGGATTGGGTATTGATAATTAAATCCACATCGTTTTGGAAGGCTTGGTGTATTTTTCTATTATCAATGCCTAAGCAGACGATCATTTTTACTTTCTCTTTTACCAATGCTTTTAAGGAGTTGTAATCGTTTCCTTTGTCTACTCCCCCGCAAATCCATATAACGGGTTTTTCCATGCTTTCAAGGGCGTACCATGCAGAGTTTACATTGGTAGCTTTAGAATCATTGATGTATTCTACACCAGTAATTCTGGCTACAAATTCCAAACGGTGTTCTACATTTTGGAAGTTTGTGAAGCTCTCGCGAATGCTGTCTTTGCGCACTTCCAAGAGGTTAGCTGCCACGGCCGCAGCCATGCTGTTGTAAGCGTTGTGTTGTCCGCGAACGGTAAATGTTTTCATATCGAGTTCTAAGGTTGTTTTTGTGTTTATGTGTATGATTTGTCCAAGTGCCCAGGCCGCCAATTGGTAGTCGGAATTGGATGGTTGTTCGGTTTGAAAAAGGCTAAATCCAAGTCGCTTGCTTTTCGGAGGCATCATGGGTATAGCTGAAAGAGTAAGTTCATCATCGGCTGAGTGGATGAAGAAATCTTCTTCGGTTTGGTTCATCGCGATCCGCATTTTACTTAGTTGGTAATTCTCTAATTTGTAATCGTAACGGTCTAAATGATCCGGAGTGATATTGGTGAGAATGGCGATGTGGCATCGGAAATCTCTAATTCCGTCCAATTGGAAAGAGCTGATTTCTAATACATAGAAATCATAATTTTTTAAGGCAACAGAACGAGC
>CAYUNO010000204.1:0-4506 GCA_964446075.1 uncultured Flavobacteriaceae bacterium
ATCGTATTTCCAATCTTAATACTTACAGCATGAGCAACATCGCTTTTATCAACAACAGACCTCACGAATTCCTTCCAGGAGAAACGATATTAAAATTTGTAAAACGAATTCAAGGCGAACGAACCATCCCTACCCTGTGTGATGTTCCAAATTTAGAACCATTTGGATCATGCAGAGTATGCAGTGTAGACGTTGCGTTAGTTCAAAATGGCCCCGTAAAAACCCAAGCATCTTGCCACACCCCTGTTACCGCAGGAACTTATATTTATCCAAGTTCGGATCGAGTAAAAAAACTAAGAAAAAACATCATTGAGTTGGTACTCACCGATCACCCATTGGACTGCCTTACATGTGAGGTGAACAATAACTGTGAACTACAAACGGTAGCGGCAGAAGTTGGGATTCGCGATGTGCGATACCCCGAAGGGAAAAACCATTTAGATCGAAAGAAAGATTTGAGTCATCCCTATATGACTTCGGATTTTTCAAAATGCATCAATTGTTTCCGTTGCGTAAGAGCTTGCGACGAAATACAGGGTCAAATGGTATTGAGTATGGCAGGTAGAGGATTTGACAGCCACATCATTAAAGGACTGAACACTTCCTTTAAAGAATCGGATTGCGTGAGTTGTGGTGCATGTGCTCAGGCATGCCCAACCAGTGCAATCAGCGATGTATTTGAATCAAAATCCGTGGCTTATGATGAAAAAGTAAGAACTGTTTGTACTTATTGCGGTGTAGGTTGTAATTTGGAGGTTGCCAAGAAAAATGGAGAAGTAAAATCCATTCAAGCACCCCTAGACGCCGCTGTTAACGGAGGTCATACGTGTCTAAAAGGAAGATTCGCTTTTGGGTTTTATAATCACCAGGATAGAATCACCAGTCCGATGATTCGAAAAAATGGCGAATTAACTCCAGTAAGTTGGGACGAAGCCTATTCCTTTATTGCCGATGAGTTCAATCGAATAAAAACTAATTACGGTCCAGACTATATTGCCGCGGTATCCTCCGCTCGTTGTACCAACGAGGAAAATTACCTAATGCAAAAATTTATGCGCGCAGTTATCGGTAGCAACAACATTGATTCTTGTGCTCGTGTTTGCCACTCTCCTACGGCATTAGGTATGCAACGTACTTTTGGTACCGGTGCTGCTACAAACTCCATCATCGACTTAAAATACACCAATTGTATTATGGTGATTGGGGCCAATCCCACCGCGGGTCACCCAGTAACTGGAGCTAAACTTAAGCAACATGCGATGAAGGGTAAAATGACCATCGTTATTGATCCCCGAAAAACAGAGCTAGCGAAATATGCACATTATCATCTTCAGTTAAGACCTGGTACAAACGTGGCCTTGTTGAATATGATGTTGTATTATATTATCCAAGAAGGTCTTGAACACAAAGAATTTATCGAATCCAGAACCGAAGGATATGAGCAATTTAAGGAAGGCGTTCTTCGTCAAAATATCGACGAATTAGAATCCATAACCGGTGTTGATCGTGAGTTAGTTAGAAAAGCGGCCATAGCTTATGCAACTGCTGGAAATGCAATGAGTTTCCATGGATTGGGCGTTACAGAACATTCGCAAGGAACCTATACCGTTATGCTTATTGCCGATTTGGCTATGATTACGGGTAATATAGGTAGACGCGGTGTTGGCGTTAACCCATTACGTGGTCAAAACAATGTTCAGGGAGCTGCCGATATGGGCTGTCAACCACACCAAGGAGCAGGTTACTTAGATGTAACGAATCCAGACAACCACGCCAAATACGAATCCTATTATGGGGCAAAGCTTCCATTGCATATCGGATATAAAATACCCCAAATGTATGATGCGTCGTTAAACGATAAATTAAAAGCGATGTGGGTAATTGGTGAGGATATGGCGCAAACCGATCCCAACACGCAGCATGTTGTTTCGGCCATTAAGAAACTGGATTTATTCATTGTACAAGAATTATTCATGACGGAAACTGCGAAATTGGCAACTGTAGTATTACCGGGTGCATCCTTTTTAGAAAAAGATGGTACGTTTACCAATGGCGAAAGAAGGATTCAAAAAGTCCAAAAGGTAGTTGAGCCGTTGCACGGAACGAAACCAGATGGTCAAATTATAGTTGACCTAATGAATAAAATGGGTTATAAACAACCCGACTATAATGCCTCCACCATGTTACAAGAAATTTCAGGCATCGTGCCCTTCTTTGAGGGTGTGAAATGGGAAGAACTTGGCGAAAATGGTAAGCAGTGGCCGGTAAACAAGAGCGGTGAAGGTACAGAGATATTGCATACTGAATCATTTAAAATTGGAAAAGGGAAATTTATTGGTAATAACTTCCGTGAATCCGAAGAAATACTTCAAAACGGCAAAGAATATCCTTATATAATAACTACCAATCGGGAATTAGAACACTACAATTGCGGTGCTATGACTCGTAGAACGAAGAATGCCGAAATTTTAAAAGAAGATGTACTACTAATCTGTAAAGAAGATGCCGATAAGCACTTTATAAAAGATGGAGATTTAGTATGTGTAGAATCTGCCCGAGGTAAAGTGGATATTAAGGCTAAAATTACAGATGAAGTGAAACCGGGTGTATTAAGCAGTACATTCCACTTTCCCGAAATCATGTTGAATAATATTACCAGTAGCGTTGCGGATTCTGAGGCGATGTGTCCAGAATATAAGGTAGTTGCTGTAAATATTAGAAAAAGCAAAGGCCAATACAAACATCAATCTCAGACTGAGTTATCATAAATTGCAATAGCATATTTACACACCTAATTTCAAATTAATTAGTTGTGTAAATATGCTTAACTATCCTGTTATTCTCTTTCTAGAATTGATGGAATCACACAACGTAAAACCAACTGTATGATTCTACAATGATAATTGTGGATGTATTGAAATCAAAGGAGTATACACTATTGAACTTCTCCTACTACAATGTAAATCATGGATGTAGAACAATAAAAAAAGGGCTTTATCAGCCCTTTTTCTAACTTAACTTATGAATATTAAATCACAAAACTTGATTTATCTATTTATTTTATAACACAACGAGTCATTAAATACATGGTAGGAGTTACACGAAATGTAACCTCTTTAATGATTTGTCTTTCTTGTACTGGTAACATCACCACATCTTTTGCCTGTACTTGGATACAAACTGGGTTGTTAATTCCTAATTCCCATTTTGTTAATGTATGATTGGGCAATGGATTGCAATAAATTGATGTAGATGTTTTAGGCGCAGGGGCAGCAGTTCCACCAGCTGTTGGAATGACACCTGTTGCAGCAGGTGCATTTACCCCTACTCCTGCAGAAGGAGCACTTACAGCACCTGTAGCAGCACCTGGGTTAGTTACCTTATTAATGAATTTAGGATTCTTAATGGTTATTGTCTTACCCATAAACATATTTGGGTTGGCTTTGAACATTTCAGCGTCTACAACAATCTGAGCATTTACTAAGTTAGCAGCGAAAAGTACTACGAATAAAAAAGCTAATTTTTTCATGATAATTTCAATTACGTTCATTTTACCAAATTGCGTGCCAAAATGGAAAATCAGAACAACTAAATAGATTTATTAAGGTAAAAAACAAAAGCCACCCTATTGGATGGCTTTTGTTAGATTTTATTGTTGGTTACAATTACTTCTCTACGCGAGTAGCAACGTACATGTTTGGAGTGCAACGGAAAGAGATTGACTTAACCGCGCTTCCTACTTGACACATATCAACCATTGGCTTGATACGAGCATCAACCTGCATACACAAGTCGTTGTTAGGGCCTAAAGTCCACTTAGTTAAAGTGAAGTTAGGAGCTGGGTTGCAATACACACTAGCAGATTTTCCGCTGCTTGGTCCAGCTACACCGGTTGGAGCAGGAGCGCCAGGTGCACCAGCACCAGCTGATCCTGATGGTGAGCTAACTACTCCGCCTTGTGGAGATCCTGGAGTCATTGAGCTGCCTTTGTAAACTACATTCTTGATAGTTACAACTTTACCCATAAATTGGTTTGGGTTAGCTTTGAACATTTCAGCGTCTACGATCATTTGAGCTGATACTGCTTTTGCTGCGAAAAGCACGATGGCAAGTAAAGTAAATTTTTTCATGGTTTTAGTTTTTTAATTTTATACTCAAACATTTTCAAATAGCGTGCCAAAAATTATTTTTATTTATTCTTTGGCAAAAACAAAGTCCTTTAAACATCAAAATACCAAACACTTGGTAGTGGAATTAAAACTAAAAATTCTCATTTAATATTAATTTGTTAACTTCATTTTCGATAATTAGACAGTGTATCGACAAATTTCCTAACATTGCATCATCCCATTTTTTAATCCTATTACTTTCGAACATCATCATTACAATGTAATCTAACTGGATATTGTACCTGGATTATATCAATTAAAAACAAAAGCCACCCTATTGGGTGGCTTTTGTTAGATTTTATTGTTGGTTACAATTACTTCTCTACGCGAGTAGCAA
>CAYUNO010000205.1:0-4502 GCA_964446075.1 uncultured Flavobacteriaceae bacterium
TTATTTTCGAGCATTACTATGGATACACAAAAATCAGTGAATCTCAGACCCAAGAGTATCGAATCCATCATCCTAGATGGCTAGTAAGCGATGTGGTTGAGTATGATATTCAGTGTGATTTTTTGTCGATGTATGGCCCAGCATTTTCCCATCTTTCCGATAACGTTCCCAGTTCCGTAATCCTCGCCGAAGGTTCTGATATTAGTGTAGATTGGAAACGTATTGATATATAAAGTGCATCCTTTTATATGAAAACTAAATTCTGTGAGCTATGCAAACGGGAATATAGTACCTTATACCGAATTCAAGTGAGTAAAGGAAAGACTTGGATATTTGTCTGTGAATCTTGCTGCATTATTTCCAAAAAACTCCCTGATTATCGATACGGAGGAACTTGGAAAGGGTACCGACACTAACTGTGAGGAGAAAAAAAATAGTTAAAAACTGCCTGTTCGGGATTTAGTTTTAAAACAACGGTTCGATGGTTCGCATGGGAAGGAACATTTTTCCGCTATTAGGTAATTTAATAAAACCATATTTTCTATAAAACAATTCTGCTTCTAAATCTATGGGATCCACAATTACTGCAAAAGAACCCAATAGCACAGACAGTTCGAAACATCGTTTTAATGCATCTACCAAAAGTAGTTTCCCCAGTCCTTTTCCTTGAAAATCAGAATCTATTGCTAGTCTTCCAATCAATGTAGTTGGGATTGCATTGTATGACGGAGGCAACTTTTTTCTTAGTTCGAATGGAATCCAATCGGCATGTATACTGCTATTTGACAACGTATAGTATCCTTGAATTCGGTTTATAGAATGTTCATTTAGTACATAACACACAGCTAATTTTCGTTTCAAGTCTTGGCCTGCTTGCTTGTGCAAGTAATTATCAAGTAAATATTTACCACATGAAAAACTTGATTTATTGTGATTGGAGCCCAACAGTTCTGTAAAAAACTCGTTACCCATTCAATTCCTTATAATCGCTAACTGCTTTCAACAACGCTTCATTGGGTGCAGGTGGATTGGTTAGAGCATTGAAAAACAATTCCTGATCTTGTTTACTCTGGAGAATTTGTTCGTGTTTTGAAATAATCTCGTTTGCTTTTTCATTAACGGCAAACACAACAAAATCGGTCAGGTTCCTAAATCCACCCAAGTTAGCCGCTCGTTCGAAATGGATTTTTTGTTCCTTGGACAAACGGGTATCAAACCGGGCATCTTTGAGATCGTAATTGGTTGGTTTGGTTGTCTTCATTAGATGCAAATGTACGTAAATTAAACGTACAAAAAATCCTTTTGTAGAGATGAAATACTAAATTTTCCGTATACTGATAGGTAATTACAAGTGAAACTACAAATGGCATAAAACGGATACACCGTTCCCTTTCTCCATAAAATAAAAATCAGAATTCAAATTGATTGGAACTTTCTTTGAGCCATACACAATATCCCCTTTTGATGAATATTTAGGCGTTGATTCAAAAGACGACCACCAATAGCCCACGGAATCAAATTGGAAAAATTCAATTCTATCTATTTTAAGAAAATGTTGTATCGATGCTGTAATTAAATCTACTCGACGGCAACCCGGCAAATTGAACACCTCCGCGTTCCTAACCTTCTCAAGTAACGCATCGCCTTGAAGTATTTTAGCATTTTCTGGGACCAGTCCCCTCGGATCAGTCAATGCATACCAATTATACAGCCGTCCGTAATTACTTTCATTCTCTGGATTACCGTTGCTGTGGCACCATGCCGGTTTTTGCTGTCGAGCGGCCTCCAACCATTCTTCATCACTCTCGCAATAGGGAATTTCTTCCCCATTGCGAAAATGTCCAACAGATAAATTAAATAGCTTCATTCTGCAGAGCTTCTATGGAAATTAATTGCCTCAATGCATCCAGTTTCACCGTATCCAGAACCTCCCATGGGTAAGAGTTTTTGCTGAAATGTCCGTAAGACGCTGTAGGAAAATAAATCGGTCGTTTCAATCTAAAAGCCGCAATAATTGCTTGGGGTTTCACTGGAAATAGCTTGTAAATAGTTTGTTGCAAATCGGATAAATCACATCGATGCGTTCCAAATGAATCAATATAAATGGACGTAGGATCCGCTAAACCAATGGCGTAGGATAATTGTACGGTGCATTTTCTAACCAAGCCCGATGCTACCAAGTGTTTGGCAATATATCGAGCCGCATAGGCTGCACTCCTATCTACTTTACTTGGATCTTTTCCAGAAAACGCTCCCCCGCCGTGTGGGCAACTCCCACCGTAGGTATCCACCACTATTTTTCGCCCGGTGAGGCCGGTATCGCCGTGAGGACCGCCAATTAAAAAACTCCCGGAAGGATTAATGATGTACTCCGGTTGCTTTATCAAAATCCATTCTTGGAGTAAAGGTTCTAACACATAATGTATGACTGCGGCACGCAGGGTTGGCTGATCAACCGATTCATCGTGTTGAGCAGAGACCACCACTTTATCAACCGACACCGGCCCATAGCGATTGTAAGTTATGGTCACCTGGGCCTTGGCATCTGGTCTCAACCAAGGAAGTACTTGTTGTTCACGAAGCTCATGCAATTTTTGCACGATTTGATGCGACAAACTAATAGCCAAGGGATTAAAATCAGGTGTATCGCTGCAAGCATGTCCAAACATGATTCCCTGATCTCCTGCCCCACCATCGATAACGGAGTTATGTATTTCTGGGCTTTGAGTGTGGATGACATTTTCGATTTGGGCGGTGTGCCAGTTGAAGCCTACGGAGTTGTTGTTGTAGCCGATTTTTTCCAGAACTTGTTGTGCAACTGCGATGGCGTCTACTTTCGCTGAGGAGGTTACCTCTCCAGCAATTAGGAGCTTTTGCGTTGTAATCAGACATTCGCAAGCCACTTTGGACTCAGGATCTTGGGTTAAGTAGGCATCTAAAATTGCGTCCGAAATTTGATCGGCTACCTTATCTGGATGTCCGGCCGAAACGGACTCACTGGTGAATTGATAGCTGTGATTTGTTGTTTTGTAGGTGTCTACTGTTGCTGACCCGATGGTGTTTTGATTGCTGTAATTGCTCATTGTATTTGGTTTTTATGATGTTTCGATGAACATCACGAAGACTCCGACGTGAATGAAGCAAACGAACCAAAAACAGAATAATAACAGCCCCAAATGAAAGTTCTAGCACTGGAAATTCAGTGACAAACCTATTTTGAATGTTAATGAATTGAATCATTTCCCTTTGTTTTTGACGTGTTGTCCGCATCATTTTACCACCGTAGCAGGGTTAATGCTCGGTTGGTGACTTTTTGGGTCTCGTGATACTGCTGCAAATATACTATCGGCAATGAATACCTAGCAATGTTTTTTTTGATTTTTTAGATTTTCGAAATGGGAATCTACGGAATAATGACCGATTGATTTACTTCCAACTTTTCGATGTTTTTACTTCTGCTATTAAAAGGATCTAAGGGCGTCCAATTTTCTGAATAATAAACGGAAACGGTTTTGCCAATCAATTCATTGAGTTCTGCCGATGAAAACTGATCATACCCTCGATTTAGATAAAAGGTAGTTTGGCTGTTTTCAATTTTAAATACAGCGTCTTTTACTCCTCCTTCGTAGATGGCAACTATTTTACCATCAACTCGTTTTTGGCCATTGGATAATGAAATTGGCTTGAATGCAGCAAACACAAACGCCATAAACAGACATGCTATAGAAATGATAATTTTTCTTTTCATTGTTGTTTACTCATTAAAACGGAAATGCCTGTAAAATATTGGGCGCAGGCCAAAAGTAAGGCTTGATTATCAAGTTTTGGTTCCCTTTAGTTTCAAAAGTTAATGAACCTAACTTAATTGTAATTCAATTAGTGCAACAATGCTTTGTATATTTCACAAACGCAATAATGTTTTGGCAATAGCTTCTTTTAAGTCCTTTTTTACTTTTGTTTGTTCTGCAAATTCATCCCATTTATGCACAGCTTCGTGCACTTGATTTATGATTGAATCTGCTTTTTTAATGTTCATTTTTTGTGCTACCTGCAATAAATCGTTACGTGTAATATTCTGCCGTTTACCATTAATACTCATTGAATGTTGACTTACCCATGTACTATCAGGGCGATAGGAATGGCACACATCAAATGCAGGGGCTAATTTCCATTTCCCCGTTTTGTCCATGATAAAAGAAAAGTTCTTTGTATGGTCATCGCAATTTCTTGCCATCACATTAAATACCATTCTTCGGTAAAGTTGTTCTGCATCGGTATAGGGTAATAACATGCTTCGCATGGTTTCGAATAACTGTTCGTAACTGAAAGAATTAATTTCATTAAAATCATAGTGGGTAATAGCACAGAAGCTTTGAACATGAATTTTACCATTCCCATGCTCTCGATCAAATCGTTTTGTCATAAAATGTGCCCTGTCATTTTCTTCAAATAAGCGGCATTCAGTCATTTCGATCGCGGCTTCTTTAGCCATTAAATGGTAC
>CAYUNO010000206.1:0-4497 GCA_964446075.1 uncultured Flavobacteriaceae bacterium
ATCTTTTCTTTTATTGAATGAATCGGGGTATCGCCTCGAAGGAATGAAATTCTATTATCGGTCTTACTATCGTATAAATTGAAGAGTGGACCTAAAATCTGTTTTTCGAGCTGTGTTACCTCTAATTCGTCCACCGCATTATGTTGAGAGGACAATTGATTAAAGAGATTCAATTTAAAATCTCCTTGTTTAGTAATTGCTATTATTTCGCCGGTATGCAAATTACAATCTTCATTGTCTGCTAATTCACATTTTGAATATTGAATTCCCATTTTTGAGATTTCTGATTCAAAATCGATGGATTCATCAATTTTCAAAATTCGATAAAAAGATTTTATCGATAAGTCCTCCTGGTTCATTATTAGAGACATCACACCTTTTGAATGTGTCCAATTGTGTTTTTTAAGATACTTCGATGCCGCAGCAAATCGATGATGTCCATCGGCAATATACAATGAACCTAATCCATCTATAAGTCTTAAAATTTCTAAGTAATTATTCTCATGAAATTCACCACGTAGTTGATGTATGAACCCATAATTATCCGTCACTGAAATAAGCGGATCTTCCGTATACTTAGCAGACATCAACCCAATTAAGTCGGAATTGAATTTATTAGCCAACAATACAGGCTCGGCCATTGAATCAAGTGCCTCAAGGTGATCAACCAATCTATTTTCTTTGCCTTCTAGTGTATTTTCATGCTTTTTAATGAATCCACTGAAATAGCTATCCGCTGTAATGCCAACTACCCAACCCATTAACAATTGTTGTGTTTGAGGTTGAAATTGCGAATATAAAAACACACCTTTGGGTAATGACTTCAATACATTATTTTGTACTAATGCCATTAAATTATTACTGCTTGCTTCCAAAAACTCAACCGTACCAGGTAAAATTGATTCATCCAAAAACTGAGGCTTTACTACACGAATAAAAGAATTGGGATTTTTATTTGCCAAATCGCGCAATTCTTTTTCAGGTAATTTCCCGGAGCCATAGGTAGAAACTGAATCCACTAATCCAGGAGCTGCAATCTAAGACCTTAACGGCTATGACTTTAACAAAATTTGCTATTTAAAATATGAAATGATTTTTTCAGCTATTTCTAGTCCAACACGTTCCTGAGCCTCCGCAGTAGAAGCCCCTATGTGTGGAGTAAGTGAAGCATTATTTATTCCTAAAATCGTGGTATTAATTGGAGGTTCTTCTTGAAATACATCAAAGCCAATTGCCGATAAATGCTTATTGTTCATAGCGTCTAAAACTGCATTTTCGTTTACTACCCCACCCCTTGCACAATTAATTAAAATTGCGCCTTTTTTCATTTTCTCAATTTCTGTTTTGCCAATAACCTCCGTACTACCCGGTGTATGTACTGAAATAAAATCTGCAGTGCTTAAAATTTCATCCAAACCCAATCCTTTCAATGTAATTTGAAAGTTCTGGTTTTGGTAAGGACGTGCTAAAGCAATGGTTAAATCAAATTCCCGTTGTTTGTAATCGTACACCAACACTTCCAATCCTAAACCAATGGCCATTTTAGCAACTTCTTGACCAATTCTGCCAAATCCAATGATTCCCAATTTTTTGCCTGTTAGTTCAAAACCTTCGGAATAGTGTTTTTTCAAGTCTTTGAAATTGGCAATTCCATTTTGAGGCATTTCTCGGTTTGATAAATGAAGAAATCTAGCCAAAGAAAACATATGTGCGAAAACCAATTCGGCCACGGACCGACTAGATGCATTGGGTGTGTTAACTACAGGAATATTCTTTTCACCCGCAGCTTTTATATCTATGTTATCTAATCCTACACCTGCCCTTGCTATTAACTTTAAATTACTGTTTTCAATAATTTCCTTCGTTACTTTGGTAGCACTTCTAACAATAATAACGTCGAATTCACTGATTTTCTGTGCCAATTCATTTTGCGCAATTTTTTCTGTAATTATCTCAAATCCGGCAGTCTCAAGCAGCAATTTACCTGCATTATCAATTCCATCATTAGCTAGTATTCTCATCTTTACATTGATTAAGCGAAGGATTCCATAACATTAACAAGGGCCTTAACGCTTTCTAAAGGAAGTGCGTTATATAAAGAAGCTCGGTAACCGCCAACACTACGATGACCTTTTAACCCGCTCAACTGCGCTTCTTTGCAAGCTGCGTCGAACTTTTCTGCTAACCCTTCGTATTCTTTCTCGAACACAAAAGTCACGTTCATTTTTGAACGATCTTCAAGGGCAGTTGTACCTTTGAAATACGGGCTATTATCAATTGCAGAATACAATGTGGAGGCTTTCTCGTTGTTGCGTTTTTCCATTGCCGTTAATCCTCCAATTTCCTTAACCCACTCCAAGTTGTATTTTGAAACTAAAATTGGAAACACTGGAGGGGTATTGTACATGCTTCCGTTATCGGCGTGTATTTTATAATCCATCATGGTAGGTATATGTCGATTAGCTTTTTTATCATACATATCCTTCCTAATAATCACCAACGTAACACCAGCCGGCCCCATATTTTTCTGTGCACCAGCATAAATCATTGAGAACTTATTAGTATCAATAGGCCTAGAGAAAATATCGGAACTCATATCACAAATCAACGGTACTTCACACGAAGGAAACGATTGCAATTGAGTTCCGTAGATTGTGTTGTTTGAAGTACAATGAAAATAATCTACAGTAGATGGAATCTCGTAATTTTTAGGAATAAACGTGTAATTAGACTCTTTTGACGATGCTAGAACATTAACATTTCCATATCCTTGAGCTTCTTTTATTGCTCTGTTTGCCCAAGTACCAGTATCCGTATAAGCTGCAGTATTTTTAAGGAAATTTAAAGGGATTTGAAAGAACTGAGTTGATGCTCCCCCTTGGAGAAATAAAACATCGTAATCTTGCGATATACCCAATAAATCTCTAACCAAATTTTCCGTTTCAGCCATAACCGCTTCAAACTGCTTACCACGATGGGAAACTTCTAGAATACTTAACCCTGTTCCCGCAAAATTTTGAATATCTTCAACACTTTTCGCAAATGCGCTCTCGGCCAAAATAGATGGGCCTGCAGAGAAATTATGAACCTTAGTCATACTGTGTAATTACAAGTGCAATTTTAAGTGTATAATTGCGGCAATACAAGTTATGCCTAGGTTAATTGGTCACATATTATTGTTAATAATAGCATTTTTAGGCAATGGTGAGTTGCACGCTCAATACGATGGTTTAGAAAAAACGCATTCGGTTTCAAAGAAAAACGACTTCACCAAGAGGTTAGATACTACAATTAACGAATTTGGCGATACGTTAATCCGAGAAATATTTGAAGATGAACGCAAATCGTTTACCAGTAATTTTTCCAAATTCAACGGCGTAGAAACATTTTTTTCTCCAATTATTGTTTCAGAATTATACCTAGATATCGGCCCGTTTTGGGGTACTTATTTTAAGAACAATCTGCTTTTGGCTGCAGGTCCTCAAGCAACAACATTTTTATCGTTTAACGACAAAAGCAGTTTGTCTGGCGGAGCTTTTGCTTTTGCAAGAGTTAATATAGGAAGAGTATTTTTACAACCCGAATACCGAATCACAAATGTTTTCGAACCAACTTCAAACCAAAGACAATGGATTGGTTCTCCAGTAATTTTAGGAGGAATTTTATCCAATGGAAAGTCGCAATGGGCTTCCGTAGGATTTATAGTAAATGGGAAACTTGCAAATGCTTCTCCTTTCGGAGCCTTTGTTTTTCGATTTGGATTTGAGTTTAATTAGACTGCTATGAATTGGAGTATTACAGCTCCAAAAACACCCACAGCAACTAAAATCAACGACAATAACCAGTACACCCAGCGATTTTCAATAACGGTATTTTCAGAAGTTGGCGATACTAAATAAGCTGATTTTATAAACTTAAAATAATATGCGATAGAAATCGCAGATCCCAACAAACCTACAAATACCAATAATGGGTAAGAAGCGAATGTGCTAGAGAACAAATAGAATTTTGCGGCAAAACCGGCTGTTACAGGTATTCCAGCAGTTGAAAATACAAAAATCGACAATAATAAAGCCATAGCGGGTTGCTTCTTCGCTAGTCCATTAAATACATCGAAATTTAAATTTTCTTCCGTTCCTGTCTGTAACTGATGTGCCATTGCTAACAATGCGATAGAACTCAATGCATAAGACAACAAGTACACAAACAACATAAATCCAGAAGTTTCGGTTCCAATTAACACATACATCAACAAATAACCGGCATGAGCGATGGAACTGTATGCCAAGGTTCTTTTAACCGATGATTGTTTTAAAGCGGCGATATTACCCCATAGAATGGTTAAAATAGCTATCGCTACAATCCAATAATCCCAATCCGATTTTACTCCTCCAAAAGCGAGCATTAACTTTGAAAAAGCAACGAATGCAGCCGATTTAACCACAGTTGACATGAAGGCCATGACTCTATTTGGGCTTCCTTCATATACGTCTGGAG
>CAYUNO010000207.1:0-3545 GCA_964446075.1 uncultured Flavobacteriaceae bacterium
CGAAATGCTCGGGTGCATGAGGATATTTTGATTGAAGTAAGAGTCGATTAATGGCGATTTCCTTGGTATGACAATGGTTGTATTCCAAGGTTGATTTGTGGTTTAGTAGTAATTCGGCAATTCTTGTGTTTATGGATGCGGCAACCAATTGTAATCCTTTAATTATCTCATCACTGAGTGATTTGGCTTTTATTAATAGCAATCCATTGGATTTTTGATTTACTCGAATGGGGTAGTAACCATTGAGTTTTTTACTCACTTTACCGCTTAATTGGGATAAAATTCCGTGATCCATTCCTGGCAATTCTATCCATTCTATGAACTCAATTTTTGGGGCTTTGGTAGATTTTAAACAGGCCGAAATAAAGTGGGTATCAATTTCTGATTTCAATAACCAGTTTACGGGTTTATTTCTTCCTAATTTTTCGTGAGCTTTGGCAAATTCTCCGCTAACAATGGCGGAATAAGTAGAGATTTCCAACCCCAAGGCAAAACCTGCTATCAATTGGGCGAATCGGGTTAATTTTCCATTGCCTTTGCACCCCATCAATTCTAATGCTTCGGATTGTTTTGCAAGATGCGTGCCTCCACCTATGGTGCCAACTACCAAATTGGGTAGAGTAAGGTGTAAATGGAGTCCTTTTTTGGTTCGGTTTACATTCAAAAATCCAGTGCCCGATTCGTGGATACTTGCTAAATCCTGGCCAGTGGCAACAAAAATAGCGGCGATGGCATTGGCAACGTTTATGTTATATCCAACCATGCCGTCTTTTTTTGCTAATGATTGAGAAGGGGCTAGGAATTTTAAAATATTATCGGCGCTTGTTCTTAAAACTTCCTGAATTACGGCATCAGAAATTTCACACTCCGCAGAAACGTTACATCCTCGTCCGTGTTGAATATTATACTGAGATATTTTTTTATCCGAAGCTCCGTTCCCCTCCACCACAAAATCCAAAATCTTACCAACGTGCAGTAATTCAAATTCTTGTTTTATGTATAACGCCGCGTGCCAAGTGCAGGTAGTGGTCATGTTCTGACCCGATGCATCACCTGTTTTGAAATAAAAACGTAAATGAAGATAGTGTTGATCAATTACAGGATCAATACGTAACAGTTTTCCGTGGTTGGTGTATTCTTCGGCGTGTTGTTTAATTTCTTCAAAGTGCTGTTCTACCCAAAAGAGTAATAATTGAGCAGATTCTTGGGAGTCCATAATAAACATGGGACTTCTAAGCATACACTGGGAATGAAATTTAGTGTAAACCCCTCCGCATTTAGACAATACTTTGGCACCACGATTCATACTGTAGACCAAAGCGCCCTCCAACGTGCCAACAGCGGCAAAAACCATTTCCGGATTAGTAGTAGTTTCGGTTTCTTCAAGATTAACCAACAACGGACCAACAATCCCAACAGGGATTTCCATACAGCCTATAAAGGATTCAATATTGTTTTGAATACTCTTTATGTCCAGGGTGTATTTTGAAATCTCTTGTAAATTAATACCCATGGATTGTAGGTATTCTGCCCGCATTTCTATGGCAGTCCGAGTATTAAATCCGCGTCCGGGTATAATTGGCAATTCGTCCATGTTACTGCTACTTCTCTAAAAAGTAAAGGTAATATGAAGCAATTTTGAATAACCAACGGATTTTCGCAAATTTCTAATTAGGTTTTGCGGAAAATTGCGAACAAAGGAAGAAATGTTCCGGATTATTCTTGAATTTCCGCAAAACTGCCATAAAGGAATGTGCTCAATTTAAGAACTTTCGATATTCCATACGATAAGACGGAGTTTTACTAAATTTATAAAACTTAGGGTAACATTCTTAAACTGACAGTGCTCAAATAATAAAAAAAGCCACCGATTTCGGTGGCTTTTTTTAAAGGGTAAAATACTTTTTATAAAGCATTATTCATGCTTCGAACTGCATCGGCACTTTTTGCAAATTCGGCTTTTTCGTCCTCGTTTAAATCCAAGGAAATGATAGATTCCCAACCGCTAGCACCTAAAATTACGGGAACACCCATGCAAATGTCAGACTGACCGTATTCGCCTTCCAAATACACAGAACAAGGGAACAATTTCTTCTGATCGCAAACGATGCTTTGCACCAATACGGCAACAGAAGCACCAGGAGCATACCATGCACTTGTGCCCAACATTCCAGTTAATGTGGCACCGCCAACCATGGTATCGGCTTTTACCTTAGCTAAAGTATCGGCACTACCAAAATTAGAAACCGCAACACCGCGGTATCCAGCCAAGCGAGTTAATGGAATCATAGTAGTATCGCCATGACCGCCAATAACCATTCCGTCTACATCGCTAGCAGGACAATTTAACGCCTGAGATAAATAGTGACGGAAACGAGAACTATCCAAAATGCCGCCCATACCGATGATTCTATTTTTAGGCAAACCACTGGCTTTTAATGCCAAGTATGTCATCGTATCCATTGGATTACTAACGATTACAAAAATGGCATTGGGGGAGTGAACTAAGCAATTTTCAACTACACCTTTTACGATGCCAGCGTTGATTCCAATTAATTCTTCACGGGTCATTCCTGGTTTACGTGGAATACCGCTAGTGACAACTACCACATCGCTGTTGGCAGTTTTTGAATAGTCGTTGGTACTACCTGAAATACGGGTGTTGAATCCGTTTAAGGTAGCCGTTTGCATCAAGTCTAGGGCTTTGCCTTCGGCGAAATTTTCTTTGATGTCTAACAATACAACTTCAGCAGCGAAGTCTTTCATCGCAATGTACTCTGCGCAGCTTGCGCCAACATTTCCGGCGCCAATAACGGTGATTTTGCTCATAATGGGTTTTAGGATGTGTTAAAAACTCGTCGCAAAGGTAGTGAATATCCTTTGCTAAATTTAATAAACCAGTAAGCATCGTTATGAAAAACATCTTAGCGAATTTCCACGGCAACATCATCAAGACCCTTGTGATTACAGCGGTTTTAATGTCGATGGCCTCCTGTAGCATGGAAAAAAGATACCATTCGTCAGGGTTTTCTGTGCAACTGAGAGGATGGGAAAGGTCAACATCCGAATCAACCAAACCCAAAAATCAATCAAAAAATCGGACTGCGTTATCCACATCAACTAAAAATAAAAATAACGCGTTGCTTGCCGAAAAAATACAATTTGAAAGTCCAGTAAATAAAGAACTTAACCACCAGTTTTACACGCCAACGCCTTCGCCAAATCCGCCGGCTTCGCCAAATTATGTACAGAATAGTAGTCAAAATCGAAATTTTGTTAGACATAAACCGTACAAAATTCCCAGTTTAGAGTATCAAGCTACTTATAATCACATGGTTGAGAAAGCTGCGGAGCGAGATGCAAAATCCTTTAACAGTTTTCAATGGGCAGCGCGATTAAATCGTTGGGCATTATACAGCATCGGTATCTTTTTTGGAATTTTAATGCTTAGTGCTCTACTTAGTATTCCATTAACTGGCTTGGGGCGTATTGGTAAGAAAATTTTTATTTATTCGATGATTGGAGTACCGGGCATTCTAGAATTA
>CAYUNO010000207.1:3555-4490 GCA_964446075.1 uncultured Flavobacteriaceae bacterium
GCATTGTTTATTGGATTCGCCAACATTGAAATCGGCAGTTGGTTTTATATGCAAGCGCTTCGCAATCTTACTCCAGAAATGAAGTTGCGGGCCGAAGCCAGTATTCTATCAGCCAGAATTCCCTATGTAAGCAAAAAATACACGGTTAGAACAGCCAAAACCATCATTCAGAAGTATCAATTTAGTACGGCCAATGGCAACAAACCCTTAATGGATGTGAACCGTACGTTATATGAAATGCAAACGCCCAAACAACGGCAGAAGATGAATGCGGATACTTGGCAGGATACCAAGAGTATCGGTAGATTTTTAGGAATTGCTTTGCTCGTTACTTTGCTCTTTGTGATGATGCCGTAATGGTATTTACGTAATATGTAATTTATCCGTATTATAAACTGCCATACATTCCTCTATGGCATAGAATTTGGTCTTTCAACCAAAATCAATTTTAATTGTTTAACAGAAATGAAGAAGATATTTGGGATTTTATGGGTTTCGTTGATTGGATTGCTGTTTTTAAATCCGGTTCAACTTCAAGCCCAGCGAATTCAAATGATTGATATAATTGGGGATGTAGATTCAGTAACTGCCGAATTCAAACAAAAATTAGCGTTAACAAAAGCCAAAGAGACAGGTAAAAGTTATGTATTATCAGGTAAATTGGGTGGTGAATCATCTACGTTAGAATTGTTTTATACGCCGATTTCTAAGAAAGTGTATCAAGGAACAGTAGTAAAATTAAATCCCATTGGATCCGATACCTTACATACAACCTTTATGAAGCATGTATCAAAGTTGGTGGTGCGGTACACCGTGCCGAGTTACTTTATCGATGCACAAGGAAAAAAAGTGATCGTTACCCCAGAAATCTGTTCGCACGTATCGGGAAATAAACCGGTGATGAATTTTCCTAACGGAGTAAAATCCGTTCATTG
>CAYUNO010000208.1:0-4457 GCA_964446075.1 uncultured Flavobacteriaceae bacterium
AAACGTTTATCCCCATGAACTATGACTCAATAGACTTTTTCCATTTCAACGGCCTATTAACCGGTGTTTGGAAAGCAAATAAAGTTGGAATCTATATAGCTCATTCGTTTTCAAACCCAAGAGAAACCATACCGTGCATTTATGATGACTACAAGATTTATTCAATCAACCAACCTTATCCAAGACCTTATTTAGCAGTAAAAAAAGACGGTTTATGGGCATGGATTGACTGGATAACAGGTGAATTAAAAACAGAATTCCTCTATGATTTAAATATCGAAAAAATGCCTTACCCCACCTTTGAACAAGAAATTGATTTCAATTAAAATGAAATAATTGTCATTAGTTTTACTAATTATTTTCTTTGCATTTGTGAAAAAAACTACGTTCAAAATTGAAAAAATGGATTGTCCGTCAGAGGAACAAATCATTCGAATGAAACTCTCTGAACATACTGCGATTCATTCACTGAATTTTGACATTCCTAATCGAACACTGGTTATTTACCATCAAGAAGATTCAAAAAAAATCCTCGATACACTGGAAAAACTTCAATTCAATACGCAATTCATTAATGAGCAAATTACAAATTCAGACTTCGAACCCAAACCAATTCATAATCAACTCAAATTACTGCAAATTGTATTCATAATCAATCTGGTGTTTTTTATAATAGAAGCATCCGTTGGCTACTTAATACAATCCTTGGGCCTAGTGGCAGATGGCGTAGATATGCTTGCCGATAGCATTGTATATGGTATTGCCATGATTGCCGTAGGGAAATCAACAGAATTCAAAAAAAGAGTAGCAAATACAGCTGGTTTTATGCAGCTAAGTCTCGCCTTTTTTGGGTTTTTCGAAGTTCTTAGAAGATTTTTCAATCCCGAAAACACACCAGACCCGGAATGGATGATTGGGATTTCGATTGCTGCATTGGTTGCAAATGCCACCTGCTTGTGGCTTCTTCAAAAAAATAATAGTAACGAATCCCACATGAAAGCCAGTGTGATTTTCACATCCAATGATGTAATTGCAAATTTAGGTGTTGTGGTTGCCGGTATTTTAGTTTACGTATTTGATTCCCCATTACCTGACTTAATTATAGGTTGCATAGTTTTTTACCTCGTAACTAAGGGCGCAATCACAATATTCAAAATTCATTAATAGCTAAATTATCAGCCATTTACTGCAGCCTCTAATTTTGCAATATTGAATTTAGTCATCTGCATAAATGCATAAGTAGCTTTTGGAGCCGTTGCTGGATTTGTCATGAACTTACCCAAAATTGAAGGTACAACCTGCCAAGAAATTCCGTATTTATCTTGCAACCAACCGCATTGCCCAGGCTTACCTTCTCTAGTAAAATAATCCCAATAATGATCAATTTCTTCTTGTGTGTCAACCGATAAAACAAAGGAAATTTTCTCATTAAATCCCTCATTTCCATTCCCATTATTCAAACACATTAAACGATAACCGGCTACTTCAAATACTACGGCCATTGGATTTTCCGAAACCAAATTAAAATCGGGAAACACTGCGCTGTAATACTCGGACATCCCTTTAGCGTTGTGCTCACTCCAAATACAAATTGAAAATTTCGTAGCCATATAAACGTGATTTTTATGTCAAATCTAGCCGTAATACTTCGGTTTATAAATCAATCTAGTAAGTTTGAAGATAAAATTGCAGATTGCAGACAAGTACTTACCCAACAAACCAACATGAATAGAATTATCGAAATCCTTATTCTAATAGCATCCATCCTCTTGGGTGGATTATTGAATGGAAAAATCATTGAGATTCAAGAACTATTTATTCCTTTACCGCCGGGAGCCGATTTCAGTAACGAAGAAGGGTTAAAAAGCTCGATGAAATTATTATCGGCAAAACATTTCATTTTCCCATTTTTAGCGCATGCACTTGGAACTTTGCTCAGCGGGACCCTTGCCGTTTTGTTCCTAAAAAAGTCAAATAGACTACTCTATTTTCTTTGGATTATAGGTGGATTGTTTTTTGCCGCAGGCACATACATGGTGGCTATACTTCCTGCTCCTTGGTGGTTCAACATCCTAGATTTATCTTTGGCTTATTTTCCCATGGCTTGGCTTCCTTATTTTCTACTTCGAAAATCTATCAACCGCAAATAATGTCGTTCCACAATTAAGCTAGCCCAAAGATTTTGATAAATACAATACGACTAAATCAACCCCTGGTGAATTAGGATCATAAAATCAAAAATCGAAAACACAATCCGTCTTTCTACCTTCCTTCATCCTCCTTTTTCAATTATTCAACGAACTCTTATTCGGAAATTCCATATCACTAAGACATTGATTTCGAGGTTAATTATATTGCCGATATGAACCAAAAAATCACAAATTTTGCAGCCGTCTTAACCCTATGTGGCTTATTCTTTGCTTCATGCACCGTGGTTAAACCCGGTGAAACAGGGGTAAAGCGAAAATTAGGCAAATTAAGCAGCCAATCGTACGAACCTGGTATACGTTTCTATAACCCATTTATTACACGAGTACTAATTGTGCCAACCAGAACCGTGAACTTAGAAGTGAAACTTCCCTTACCAAGTAGAGAAGGGTTAACCATTCAATCAGAAATCTCCATACTTTATCGAATTGAAAAAAAATCCGCCCCAGATGTAATAAAAAACATAGGGATGCGCTATGAAGATGTTGTTATTTTACCGGTTTTCAGATCTGCCGCAGCCGATGTAACCTCTAAATATTATGCAAAAGATATGCATAGTGGAGAAAGAGCAAGAATTGAGCGAAACATCCGGGATACCATGATGGAAATCTTGGGCGATAAAGGCTTTATCGTGGAAAATGTACTACTAAAATCGATATCCTTACCGCAAGGATTGTCCGCTGCAATTGAAGAAAAACTTCGCGCCGAACAAGAAGCCCAGCGAATGGAATTCACCAAACAAAAAGAAAAATTGGAGGCCGAAAGAAAAGCAATCGCTGCTGAAGGGGATAAACAAGCCGCCATCATCGGTGCCCAAGCTCAAGCCGAAGTAGCGAAAATCAAAGCCGAGGGACAGGCAAGTGCTATAAAAATTGAAGCGGACGCAAGAGCAAAAGGGAATGATATGCTTTCTCGATCCCTTACTCCAGACATTTTAAAAAACAATCAAATCGAAGCATTTAGAGCGCTTTCTCAAAGTCAGAATTCCAAAGTAATCATTACCGATGGAAAAACTCCGTTATTGGGCATCCCGGAAGGTGGAAAATAAATAATCCAAATTTTTTACCCCAACCAATTAAACTCGTAAAAAACGTCTGCGAATAATTTTTAGTTTTCGGGGAGATTTCATCATGGACTTAAAAAATTGTTCTCCCCGATAACTATCGCCTTTTATCGACCAATATCTGCCAGGAATACCCCAAAACAGTTGGTGAATTATCCATACCGGAGGAGCGAGCAACATCCCGATGATAAAGGTACACACTGCTGCTACTGCCACAGCAATTACCAAAAAAAGCAAAAATGCGGCTTTAAATCCGTCTCCGGATGCCGATCCACCGGAACCCGCCGTTGCACGAGCGGCCAACAACAACGCAACAAAAGATAAAATCAGTACAATCAACAAACTAACCCACTGAAAAAAGGGTTGCAATAAAATTTGTAGCTTATGTAAAAATGTACCTCCCTTTTGAATCGCATTGATCTCATTATAAGGGATGTAACATAACTTACCCATAATTCGCTTTTGATCTTTACTGCTTGGCAGATTTTCAAATAATGAAATCGACTTTTTATTGTTTAAAATAAAGACTCCGGATTCCGAGATACCCATCAATTTGCCAACAAATACCTTATCTCGTGTGTAAACGGAAACCAACTTGTGCTTTTGAACAATGGAATCATGTCGGAAATATGGTTTTAATAGAATCTGATTACCGTAATCCAATAAGTAGTCCATGGGAACATCCATTTTACGATATTTCGCCAAAATCCAGGAATCAACTTTTGAAGTATCATTTAGTACAGGCAAAACCTGCAGAAAACTTGCACGTTTTGGCGACTTTTTCGACAAATTAGAATTCTGAGGATTAATTCGGGAATCAGCTGGTTTATTAGCCGATGTAAACTCCGAATTCCAAGAAACACGATAACCTGCCGAATGGTATTGTTTCTCTACTGTACAGCTTGAAATACCAAAAACAATGATTCCAACAAGTACAGAAATCGAAAGAAAATTAGAACCACAAATTCTACATTGCAAACTAAAACCGCAAACACACTGCTGTAATTTGCTATAAAACAACAATTTCCAACGAACTACCATTACCCAAAGTAACTAATTTACTTGGCAAAGGGTATTACGAAAAATCACAAACCCACAAAAAATAATTACGATTTATTGCAACTGATTAAGAACAAATTCCTTGCAATACTGCTTGATTTGCTCACGTACTGAGGCGAATTGCTGC
>CAYUNO010000209.1:0-4447 GCA_964446075.1 uncultured Flavobacteriaceae bacterium
TTGTAGATTCCATGGCTTACAACAACGAATCGTTTTTCACCGATAATATTAAAGGAAACGTGCAGTTAGCTGTAAAGGAAAAAGATGGAAAGTTAATCCCTATATATCGTTGGCAATCATTCAATCAACCCATATCTCGACCTGCTTTTCCTCTTTCGGACAAGCGTAAAACCGTTTGCAGTATCGAATGGGTAAGTCAATTCCATCTACCCAAATCAACCATTGAATTAGCAGTTGCCGAGTACCACCAAAAAATTGCACGCGAAGCGCAAATAGTAAGAGAAAAGTATGAAGCAAGGGCCATCGACTCATTTTTACGGTTATCAAAAACGGCTAAAAAAGACAGCTGGGATCGATTTGCAATCTTGGTAGTGGACGCTGGCTTATCCCACTGTTCGGCGATGATTCCATACCATCCTGTATTAAAGGGATATTACAGCAATAAGATTGAAAAAGGATTGGTACTGTCCGATGAAAATCGGAAGTATATCGCTCCGTTTTACTTTGGTTCTGAATTAGCATATCGGGAAAAGTTTCGCAATAAAGTAACTATATCTGACGGGGTTGATTACAGGAAAGTAGCTCTTTCAAAAAGTCCTTCTGGAATTTCAACTAGTCATTCGGGGGTTCGTCCTGATGTGGTTAGAAGATATTCCGAGGATAGGGAGAGTTCAACTTCGGTAATAACTGACGATGAAATAACCATTCCGAGTGTAGAACCTGTTGAATCTTCCAAGACAGAACCTACCCGAATAAAGGAATTATCGAGATCTTCTATTGCTCCGTTAATGAGGGAGGAAATAAAGACTTCAAAGAGTGTTTCCGATATCAAGGCTGGTAGTTCGGGTGCAAGTAGTAGCATAGCGCCAGGTCAAATTACCGCTGGAATATGGAATGATGTAGACCACTGGGATGCATTTCAAAAAACACATCAAGACCCAGCCGTTGCTGGAATTGCTCAACGATGGGGGATGCAATTTGATCGACAGTTAATAAAGTTATCCGATAAAAATGGCAAACCTTTGGTGGATGCCACTGTGGAGTTGTATAACCAAGAAAATAAGCGATTATGGATTTGTAAAACAGATAATCGAGGACTTGCAGTACTGTATTTGAATTTTCGAGGTCCGTTAGAAAGTAACGGAAGTACTTATCGGGGAGTTGCAGGGGCCGTTGGTAAACCAGAAACTTCAATTACAGCTAAATCCCCATTAGTTACAACTTCTACAATCGAAGCTGACAAAGGGAAACTTTCAGAAAAAGGAGCAAAATTAAATTTAGTATCGGGGAAATTAGTTGTGATATACAATGAAAAAGTCTACGAACGAAAAAACTGGAAATTAAGCCCTAATTACGCTGCAGAGGAGTTACAAATCAACCAATTTGAAACTCAAATTAACCGGATCGTTGATGTTTGTTTGGTAGTAGATGCCACGGGTTCTATGGGGGACGAATTACATTATTTAAAATCAGAAATGATGGACGTAATGATGCGTGCCCAAGGTGCAAGTCCTTGTGCTAAGTTTCGATTTTCATCGGTATTTTATCGCGATTTAGGGGATGCGTACGTTACGAAATCCACGCCATTTACGGATCGTGTGGATGATGTAATTTCGTATGTAAACGAGCAATCTGTTGGAGGTGGTGGAGATTTCCCTGAAGCTGTAGATTCTGCATTGGCGGTAGCGGTGAATGGCTTACAATGGAGTCCTCAGGCTATCACAAGAATACTTTTCTTAGTATTGGACGCTCCTGCACACGATTATGCTGCATTGCGATTAAGAGAAACCATAGAAAAAGCAGCACGGTTAGGAATAAAAATCATTCCCATTGCAGCCAGTGGAATCGATAAAAATTCCGAATTTCTGTTCAAATACATGGCCACAGCCACATACGGAGATTATTTATACATCACCGATCATTCAGGGATTGGGGGTAGTCATTTAAAGCCCACGGGTGTTAAGGAAAATAAACAGTATTTAAATGATTTGATGGTAGAATTAATCGCCAAATACAGTCAATATGATGGTTGTGATCCCCAAACCCCTTCGCAAATGCAGCCACGAATTGAATTGTTTGGTGATCAAGACATCCAAATTCAGGCATATCCTAATCCTGCAATTAGCGATTTATCGATTCAAAGTAATCTGGAAATTGATGCGGCTGAGATAACTACATTGGATGGTAGAGTTGTAAAATTGTTTGAAAAAATCGGCCAAAAAAGCACTTACATCAGCGTAGATGGTTTAACCGCGGGTATTTATGTATTGCGGTGTAAATTTGGTAACAGCGAAAAAGTTTACACTACAAAAATCTTGGTAATGCCGGCGGGGAATAACCAGGGGAATCAACAACATCATTAATTGATTTAACATTCATGGTTACAAACGAATTAGAATCATTAACGCTTTATGGAATAATAATCTTTGTCATTTTTTCAATAGAACGGGCTGGATTATCTTTGCAACACTTATGACAAAATTCCGCGTTGAACACGATACCATGGGTGATGTAAATGTACCCATTGATGCCTACTGGGGTGCGCAAACCGAAAGAAGCAGAAATAATTTCCGGATTGGACCAGAAGGTTCAATGCCCGTTGAGATTATCCGAGCTTTTGGGATTCTTAAAAAGAGTGCTGCCCTAGCCAACCGTGATTTAGGAGCATTATCAGCTGAAAAATGTGAACTGATTTGTAAGGTATGTGATGAAATCATTGCAGGTAAATTAGATAAAGAATTTCCGTTGGTAATTTGGCAAACTGGCAGCGGCACTCAAAGTAACATGAATGTTAACGAAGTTGTTGCTAACCGTGCACACGTATTAAATGGTGGATTGTTAACTGATGAACATAAAGTTCTACATCCAAATGATGATGTAAATAAGAGTCAGAGTTCTAATGATACCTTCCCTACCGCTATGAGCATTGCTGTTTTCAAACAGGTAATTGATTATACCTTACCCGGATTACAAGCATTAAAGACCACATTAAAGCACAAGGCTCGCGAATACAAGGATATCGTAAAAATCGGTAGAACCCATTTTATGGATGCCACTCCCCTAACTTTAGGTCAGGAATTCAGCGGATATGTTCAACAACTAGAAAATGGTATTGCAGCTATAAATCGTGCATTACCGATGGCCGCAGAACTAGCCTTAGGAGGCACTGCCGTTGGAACAGGATTAAATACCCCAAAAGGGTATTCTGAGTTGGTTGCTACATACATCGCTAAGGAAAGTGAATTGCCATTCGTTACTGCTCCAAATAAATTTGAAGCATTGGCGGCACACGATGCGATGGTTGAATTGCATGGTGCAATCAAACGTGCAGCGATGAGTTGTTTCAAAATTGCCAACGATATCAGAATGCTAAGTTCTGGTCCGCGTTCGGGAATTGGAGAAATTTTCATTCCTGAAAATGAACCTGGAAGTTCTATCATGCCAGGTAAAGTTAACCCTACCCAACCCGAAGCGTTAACTATGGTTTGCGCTCAAATTTTAGGCAATGATGTGGCCATATCGTTTGCTGCTTCACAGGGTCATTTTGAATTAAATGTTTACAAACCTGTAATAGCATCAAATATGCTTCAAAGTGCTCGCCTATTAGGCCAAGCGTGTTTGAGTTTCAACGAAAACTGTGCTATCGGCATTGAACCCAATAGAGAAAATATCCAAAAATTGGTGGATCAAAGCTTAATGTTGGTAACTGCTTTAAATACCCATATTGGCTATGAAAATGCGGCAAAAATTGCTAAAAAGGCACATAAAGAGAATTCAACGTTGAAGGAAGCTGCAATTGCGTTAGGTTTATTAACCGATGAGCAATTCAACGAATGGGTTAGACCCGAAAAAATGGTTGGAAATCCTGACGAATCCATTAAATAATCAATTTGTATTACTCTCTAGAATCCGGCGATAAAATTCTCAGCCTTCATTCACCACAGGTGATGGGGATTTTGAATGTTACGCCGGATTCTTTTTTCTCCGGTAGCAGAATTGAGAGCATTCAAGCCTTGGTGGATAAAGCTGGGCAAATGTTAAATGATGGCGCTGCTTTATTGGATATTGGCGGTCAAAGCACTAGGCCAGGCTCCACCCCTGTTTCCGCCCAAGAAGAACTAGACAGAGTGTACCCCGCTGTTGAAGCCATTCGAAATGCTTTTCCAGCAACCTGGATTTCCATTGATTCCTACCGAGCATCGGTAATTTCGGGTTGTTCCAAATTACGTTTTGATATTGTTAATGATATCTCTTCGGGCGAAGATGACAAGGAAATGCTGAATACGGTGCTACGCGGAGGGTGGATTTACATTGCCATGCATAAGCAAGGCACACCTCAAACAATGCAGGAAAATCCGGTTTATAGTGAGCCCATACAAGAAGCATTATTTACCTATTTCTTGCAGAAAACTCGACACATTCGTAAATTTGGTATAAAACAAATTGC
>CAYUNO010000210.1:0-4414 GCA_964446075.1 uncultured Flavobacteriaceae bacterium
ACTCCGAAGTTTTTTCCTGGTACAGCACCGATTCCCAACATAGAACAAAAGCCATCACCGTTACCTTCCGAAATGCCAACCCTAACCCGCGAATCGAAGCACAAAAACCTACAGCCCACCATTTTTCTCTAGGACGGCATCCGCACAAATACATCGGCTATCAACAACTGATTTACCACAACGTTTACCCCAACATCGATTGGATTGTTACGATTTATCCTGACTCTGCCCAAGCGTTTAAATACACCTGGCGACTTCGACCCGGAGCGAACATTAACCATTTTCAGTACCAATCGCCAAACGCTCGTTTTATTGTTGCTTCAAACGGCCAAACACTTAAAACAGCCCAACCCGGCGATACCCTGTTAGACAATCAATTATACATTTACAACCAAAAAAACCAAGCTCTTGCAGGAAAGTTTGTCGCTAACAATACATGGATAGGATTTCAAATTGCCAGCAAATACAACCCTTCCTTGGACACGCTGTATATCGATCCTTGGGTAAATAAAATCACCAATTTAACAAGACAAAAAACCACCTACAAAGCCTACTCCGAAAATTTTGCAAGTAACCTAGATTATGATTACCAAAACAACGTTTGGGTATATGGTGGACAAAACGATAATTACAACAGTTATACGGGTTATAAAGTTGCAAAATACAACTATACTGGAACGCTGAGTTGGTTATTTTCGGGGAATATAGTGGCACCTGGATTTTCCAATCGAACGGTTGTAGAAGTGCCGTCTACAATTCTAACAAACAGACAAAACGGGAAAACATATATTGGAAGTAATAATTATTTTTATGAACCGGCTGGGTTAATTCGCTTAGACTCCACAGGAAAATATGACAACGTTACACTGGATACGAGTTACCGATTAACAGCAATCGAAGAAATTCATTTTGATCCTTCCACCGACAACAACATTATTACATTTGGATATTGTTTATCGTATTGGGGCGATTCCATTGAGTTAAATATAAAATCGGAAGGTAAAAAAAGTATCGATCTTAGCATAACAGGAAGTAAGATTTATACCCTTAAAAAAGTCCATTCCGCCGGTCAAGATTATTCCGGTTGGTCCTATATTAATCTTTTATCTCACGGAAATGACACTGCAATAGGGCCGTATATTTTTGCGGTTAAACAAAATTATAATGGACACCGCTTTAAGGTCAAAACCAACCTACCCCAAGAAGCGAATTTATATTGGTGGAGAACTAATCGGAAAGAAGACCAAAACAAATTAGTGACCTACGATGGTCCAAGCAATGGGTTAGCCGCTAACGATCAATATATTTTTTATACGGACGGTAGTTATTTAACTGCCATTGACAAACAAAGTAGAAAAACTATACTTACTCCCTATGCGTTGCCAACGGCTGGCATTGCAAGATCTTCGGGCATAGCAGCGGACCCCTGCAATCACGTATTTGTTGGCGGTGATAGTGGCAATATTTTTTGTTTTTCCTTCGATGGATCTTCGTTTACCATGGATTCTCAAATTTTGGTCATGGGACAAAAATCACCTCGTTATGTCCACGACATCAAGTACAACCCTTCCACCGGGAATCTGTTTGCTACCGGCGATAGCTTTGTGGGCAGTTTTATTACCCCCTATCGGTGCAACGACACCTCGCTCAACATCAATCAAAGTCCGGTGTGCGGTTCCAAGTTGTATGCCGTTCTGAACCATTACGACACCGCCTCTACCTATACTTTTCAGTGGTACGATTCCACCCTCAACAAAGAAGTTCAAACCAAATCCGTAAAATACCGGTACGGCGATACGTTCTCAAAAGCTCAGCCTTTCCACAACTACAAACTGCGGATTTACCGAAATATCCGCATCGGAGGGTACTACCGTGATTATCCGTTCAAGGTGTTTCCTCGGTTCGATACCACCTTGTATGTTTCCATTTGCCAGGGCGATTCTTTTGTCCATTTGGGGAACAGCTATGCCAGTTCCATGGTTATTAACGACACCTTTCAAAACCAATACGGTTGCGATTCTGCCCAGCAAATTCGGTTAAAGGTATTGTCTCGGTCGTTTACTTTCGATACCCTGCGTATCTGTCAGGGCGATTCCGTGATGGTTTTTGGCAGCTACCGAAACAGCGCCGGAACTTACCGCGATACGTTGATCAATTTCCTTGGGTGCGACTCCATTCGCACCGTGGACATCTATGTAAAACCGGATACCTTGGTGCAAGTCTGGTCTAGCATCTGTCGAGGCGAAATATATCGCATTGGGAAAAATCAATACACCCGCAGCGGCGTCTACTTGGATTCCTTCTTGCGTGCTTCTGGGTGCGATTCCGTGGTTGAAACCCATCTCTCAGTTTTGCCCGATACCCTGGTCACCATCAACGCCAGTATTTGTTTGGGCGATAGTGTTGCTATTGCCAACCGTTGGCGTATATCGGCCGGTTCAGGCCGTGACACCTTACTCCGCAGCAACGGCTGCGACTCGGTGATTGCTTGGCAAGTTCGGGTTAACCAACCGGCTACTACCAGCTTTTTTGCTCACCTATGTCCAAAGGACTCCGTGCAATTAGGAGGTAGAACATTTAACGATTCCGGGAGCTTCCGTTATCCCCTCAAAACCTACCTGGGTTGTGATTCAATTGTGGTTGTGACCGTTACCAAATCCTACTTCTCTACCGATATCGCTTTGGACTCTTCCCAAAAACCTAATTTGCTTGCCGTTAGAAACGGAAGCGGGGGGATTCAAATGGGTAATTGGTGGTGGTACGGAGACGGCAACCTAACCGGGGAATCCCCCAGCGACAGTGTCCGTTTCTTCTGGCCTTCGGACGATCAATGGCACCAAATGAAACTCTTGGAACAAGACCGGTTCGGTTGCCGGGACTCCGCCGAAGTTCAGTTCTTCAGCCCCGCCAAATCCATCAAATTTTACAACATCTTTACTCCCAACGGGGATGGATTAAACGATTTACTTGAATTCGACACCAAAGGCGGGGATTTTACCTACAGTTTCTACGTATTCAACCGATGGGGAGAGCGGGTATTTGCCGCAGAAAACGCTTCCATTTTAGACAACACCCAATTGTGGAACGGCAACGTTGACAACGGCATGGTACAATGTCCCGAAGGCAGTTATTTCGCCCAGCTCTACACAAATTTCTCTGCCAACCCCCAAAACATTCCAACCAAACCCATCTCTTTTGTTATTACCTTGATTCGGTAGTATAATTCCGTAATTTTGAAGTATTAACTAGGGAATGGCAAGAAATAGCATCGGAAAGAATTTAATCCTCACCAGTTTCGGCGAAAGTCATGGTCCTGGAATTGGCGCCGTTCTAGACGGTTTTCCATCAAACTTCCCCATCGATTTCGAGGCATTGGCAGCGGAAATGAATCGACGCAGACCCGGCCAAAATCCGTTAACCACCCCCCGCAGCGAAGCCGATTCGGTAAAATTCTTATCGGGTATTTTTCAAGGCAAAACCTTGGGCAGCCCCATCGCCGTTTTTATCGAAAATCAAGATACCAAACCCGAAGACTATGCACCTTTGAGCGAGGTATACAGACCCGGACATGCCGATTTATTATACCAAATCAAATACGGGCATAGAGATCACCGCGGCGGCGGACGAAGCAGCGCGCGAATCACGGCCGGCTGGGTAGCATGCGGAGCCTTGGCCAAGCAATGGTTATCGGCGAGAAAAATAGACATCCGATCTTGGGTTCAACAAATCCATACGGTTTCGGCCCCATCCTATCCCAACGAAACCCAGTCGATCCCCTCGTTCGAATCCATTGAGTCTTCTTGGGTACGTTGTCCGGACCCATCAGCTTCCCAAGCCATGATCAACCGAATCAAAGAGGTCCAAGAGCAAGGCGATAGTTTGGGGGGGAAGATAGCCACTGCCATTGTGGGATTGCCCGTAGGTATTGGCGAACCGGTGTTCGGGAAATTGCAATCGGTATTAGCCCAGTATTTATTCAGTTTGAATGCGGTTAAAGCCTTGGGATTTGGCGAAGGAGAATCGGCCGCTACCATGAAAGGTTCCGAACATAACGACCCCTGGTTACCGGACGGGAAAACCGCTTCCAACCACAGCGGAGGAATCATCGGAGGAATCAGCAGCAGCGAAATCGTGCATTTTTCGTTAACATTCAAGCCCACCTCTTCCATCCAAATTCCGCAACAAACCATCAACCACAACAACCAAGCCGTGGAAGTCTCCGTAACCGGCAGGCACGACCCCTGTGTTTTACCGCGTGCCGTTCCCATTGTGGAAGCATTATCGGCCTTGGCCATCATGGACTTACTCCTAGAATCTCCATCCCAATACACCTTTTAAACCATGAATAACCGCGAAGAAATATTGCAGCAATTTTCGAAATTATTGGACGTAATGGACGATTTACGGGCAAAAT
>CAYUNO010000211.1:0-4403 GCA_964446075.1 uncultured Flavobacteriaceae bacterium
AACTCCGATAACTGTCCAACCATCTACCGCGATACGGTGATCATCCCTGATCCCCCAGTTGTAACTTTGGCAACTAAAGATACTTTTGCTTGCCGAGGAACAACAATGAACTTGTACGCGAATGTCTTGTTTGGTAAGTCGCCATTTAGTTACTATTGGACACGTGTTACTAAAGATACTGGAGTAAACACGCCATGGAAAGCGGAGACGCACTACGATGGCGATACGATGAAAGATTTAACAGTTCCAAATATTAACCGTGATTCAACCATACGAGTGCGAGTTAAAGATGGAGATGGATGTATTTTCTACGATACAGTTACGATATTCTTAAAACCATTGCCGGTGGTGAGTTTGGGTCCAGATCAAAGAATCTGTACTTATCAGAGTTATACCTTTGATGCACAACACGCTGATACTGTAAAGTACAAATGGAATCGCGGCGATACCACCCGTACAATCAATGTAAATATTAAAGGTAAGTACATTGTAGAGGTAATGGAAACCAAATGGCAATGTAAGAAGAAAGATACGGTGGAGTTGTTTGTAAACGATACGGTAGTTAGTTTGGCAGGATCGGATAAGGCGATTTGTAACCAGAAATCCACCACGTTGGATGCTACCCACAGACCAAGCAGTATAGTTGCACAATATACTTGGACCGAGATAACTGGGAACAAGACCTTGGGTAGCAATGCTAGCTATACAATTAAACCAGCCAATACCAACTCGCCTGGGGGAGCGCCCCAATTCTTTGATTACGATTTGTATACCAAAGTAACCCAGGGTGGAGTTACGTGCGAAGATCGCGATACCATTCGTGTACGAGTAAATACCTTGCCCTTTGTGAAATGGGATCCCAAGCCATTGAAAGCACAGTGTTTCGTGTATGGAGATATCGAAGTAAACAACTTCTTTAACCGCGGAAAAGAAAACGGAGTAAGAATTTGGGGTTTTGAAAATAAACTGCCCAACAACGTATATACCAAGCCTTCAACATCGCCCAACCCAGGATCGGGATCGGCGTTCAACATGATCGATTCGGTAACCACTACTCGTCATCGCTTCAAGACCACCGCGTTAAACAATTCGCAGTTGCAGAATGGAAATAGTTTCCAAGGAAAAATCTACGGATGGTACAAAGACACCAACGGTTGTATCAATATCGATAGCGTAATCCAACGAATTAATGGAAACCCGATGGTGGATTTATCGGATTCCATATTCTGTCAAGATTTGGGAGAAATCAGCATGGATGCAATTACCCGCAGACCCAAAGTGAAAATAGGAATTAAGATGGATTGGACGGTGTTGCAATCTCCAGGTGGAATAGATCCAAGTGCAATATTGTACAACAATAACCCCTTCGGTTCACCGGATTGGCGATTTAAATTTGGAAACCCCACGGAAGATAACTACCAAGGAACTTATAAATTTGGCTTGTGTGTAGAGGATCAAATTACGGGCTGCAGAACTTGCGATACAGTAAAGGTAGAAATCATCCCCGAGCCAACAATTAAAGTAACATCACCCAATCCCGTCTGCGTAAACTGGGATACGATGGAGTTGTACCAATACATAACAGTAAACGGAGTACAGGCAAAGAATAACGATGGATCAAAATACGAGATAATTGAGTACAATTATGACAGAAACGATCCCAAAGTAAAGAGCACACAGTTAATACAAGGGCACTATTTCGTACCTAGTTTTGGAGTTGGAACTTGGTTTATCCGCTACAGCAATGCCGCAACAGGATGTTTGAAACAGGATAGTTTTTATATCTATGTGAACGACACCCCCAACGCCGTATTGTTAGCCCCCATCACCATATGTAATAATGGGGTAGAGTTGGATTTGAGCTCAAGAATCAATACCGCACAAACCAAACCGGCAAGTGCCACGGCAGTATGGACAGCAGTAAGCAGTGGAGTGACCTTAAATGGAAGCAAGTTTAAGCCCTTCACCCAAGGCACAGCTAACAACGTAGAAGGCCCATACAATCTGCGATTCACCTATACGGACAATAATGGATGTAGCGATACAGAAACTTACAACGTATCGGTGAGGAACCAACCAGAAATAACCATCACCACTCCCGATCCGGCTCAGGCCTGCGAAGGAACTCCATTTGCTATTCAGAGTACAAGTAAATATGTAGGCGGCAAGGTGTTATGGTCCTTGAGAAACCATCCCGATGGATCTATGTCTGATGGTACTGTGGATAATACTGGTTCTGAAAATATCAGTTATACCCATGGAGCAGGTGATAAGGCAAAAGGCGGTGCATATTTGAAGGTAACTACTTTGCCCATTACAAACGACGTTTGTCCTCCAGTAAGTGATAGTATACAGATAATATTACACCAATACCCTGACTTGGATCCGTTGGTTAATCAAAATGGATGTATTCCTTTAATTACTAATTGGAGCACAGTTGAAAAGAGAGGAATTCCTGCAGGTCAGTTAACCTATGCGTGGACTTTTGGAAATGGTGAGACTTCCACATTGCAAAACCCTATTGGAATACCTTATACCATACAAGGTAAGTATGATGTTTCATTAACAGTTACAAATACTGCAGGTCCATGTGCAACAACGGTAAGTTTGCCAAATGGGGTAGAAGCATACCCAATACCCAAGGCGTATTTCTCTACAGATCCACCATACCATACTACAGTAGCCTTGCCGAAGTTTAGAATGATAAATCAAAGTACTGTTGACGCAAATCCATTCAATCCTACATTGTTTTACAATTGGAATTTTGGAACTGGTAATGCTAACGATACGTCTACAGCCCGCGATCCAAGATTTGCTTATGGAAAAGATACTGCATTGTACAACATTAAGTTAATCGTAACTTCTAATAACGGATGTTCAGACACATTTAATCAGAATGTTCATATTGGGCCAGATATCATCGTGTATATTCCAAACGTATTTACACCAGATGAAGCGGGACCATCTAAGAACAATACCTTCAACGTTACAGCTATGAACTTCAAATCATATAATTTGAAAGTCTTTAATAGATGGGGTGAGAAGTTGTACGAAACGGATGACCTAAACAAAGGTTGGGATGGAAACTACAACGGATCAGAATGTATGCAAGGCGTATATGTTTACAAAGTTGAAGTAGTATCATTTGAAGATAAAACATATGAGTTCAATGGAACTGTAACCCTATTACGATAATACAAACCATATTTTAAAAGAAAGGGTCGCTAGTAAATAGCGACCCTTTTTATTTAGTAATTATTTAGTTGTGATTTAATTGTAGTACTGTTTATTAGGAAATGGATTCAATGACAAGTCTCTAAGCAGAGTATTACAAATTGATTTATTTGCAAATAATAAGTTTAGCCTCTTTAAGTAATAAGTTTTTATCTACAGGAACTACTCCAGTTTTCTCACAAACTAGTCCGCCCGCTAAATTGCTTATTTCAGCTATATAAGGACTTGTTAATTTACATGATAAACACAAAGCCGCAACGCTTACAACGGAATCTCCTGCACCGCTTACATCAGAAATATTTCTAACATGTGCCGGTATATGGTGGAAATCGATACCATCTTCTATCACTACGCCTCGTTCACTTAAAGTTACCAAAGTCATACTGTTATTTAAAGATGATTTCAATAAATTAATAGCTGATTCTACGGATTCCTTATCTATTAAATCGGATTCTAATTTCAACCCTTCTTTAATTTCCTTTAAATTGGGTTTGAAAAGGGTAACTTCTTTGTATGCTAAAAAATTAGACTTTTTAGGGTCTACCACGGTAGGAATATTCTTCTTTTTACACAATCCAATAAGAATACCTATGTTTTTTGAGTGTAAAACGCCTTTGTTGTAATCCTCGAAGATCACAACATCGATATTCTCTAATTCCTCATTAAATCTCTGTTCAAGTAAAAAACTATCAACCACATCTAAATCATCGGTAATTTCATGATCAATTCTTAATAATTGATGGTTATTTCCGAGAACTCTTGTTTTTGTTGTTGTTTTCCTTTTGTCACTTTGCACCAATCCACCAGTATCTAGATCCAACGACCTCATTATCGACATTAAGTCATTCCCTTCTTTGTCCGTTCCAATAACGGAACATAAAATAGGGGTGGCTCCCATGGCTTTTATATTCAATGCTACGTTTCCTGCACCACCTAGTCTGTTCTCAAACCTATTTACATCAACTACAGGTACTGGAGCTTCTGGCGATACTCTATCAACTTTACCAATGATATAACTATCAACCATTACATCTCCAACAATAAGAATACGTTTTTTGTTGAACTCTTCGAAGATGGAATCAAGTTGTTTGGAATTCATATTTCAAAAATACGCTAATATCAATCGATGAGTTTTGAAATTACATTAGAAATTCTCTCAGGAGCTATTT
>CAYUNO010000212.1:0-4371 GCA_964446075.1 uncultured Flavobacteriaceae bacterium
TTCCAAACCGCTGATATCCGTCTACCAAGAAATTTACTAAGTCTACGTAGGTCTTTACCGTTGGTATCGCATTTAATGTATCGATTTTTGAAGCTACCCGTTTCTCTTCTTCCGATTGTTTGGTGTGTGCATGATTCAACCAAAAAGTATCTGCATGAAGATTGGCACCGGGAGTCATTACAATTCGGTTGTCAAAAAATCTTGGAGGAAAATCAACCCCAACTTTTATGTTCTTCACCGTGGTGGTGTTAGACGCTATCATTCCCGCCGCTTGTTTAGATAATTCGCCAATATCCATCAAAACGCGTACTTTGGTACATAAAAATTCGCCCGTTTCAACGCGTTCGTATTCTTGGGCAAATTTTAGTTTCTCAACATAATTTAAATTGCTGGCACCGGTAATTTCTAAGGCTAACCGAACAATTGCGCCAGTGCTATCTTGTATCCAAATAAATCCGCTAAATGCTAAATCCCGAGGATTTTTGGGAGTTACTTTTAGCTGAACCACTTTGGGGGTATGGGTGTAATCCACTTGAACCAATCGGTAATCGTATAACAATTCAGCGGCATCGGCAATCGGGGAGGGTATTCCCTTATCGAAAACCACCAAACTCTCATCGTAAATGCTGTAATTGGTGAAGGTATTGCCCATTAGTTGTCCTACCAAACTCCCATCCGTAACTCCAAGTCCACGAATGCGGGTGGCTTTAACCACTTCCTTTGTGAGGTAAGGCGTTTTTTGATAGCTGAAATCACTGAGAACTTCAGAAATAAGTACGGGTAATATGGACTTATTGGAATCTCCGGTCATGTAAGAAATGGTATCGAAATAGGACCCCATGTTCTTTGCGATTTTGGTTTTTTGCAGCGTTTTGCTTATATTATTGATAGCAACGGTGGCTTTACTAAACGTTTCGCATTGGTAACTTTGAATATTGGCAGGACTGTTTCTTTTTCGATTATCCTGCGCTAATTTCAACCATTTCATGGCCGGATTGATGCCCAATGTGATTACGACAGCATCCGAACGCTCAATTTTCCGGGTTAAATTGATACGTAAAGGCATGGATTTTACGGTATCCAATAGGATGTAATAGGTTTCAAATCCTATATAATCAATCCAAAAGGTGTCCGACGGGAAGGGCCCTCTCCCTAAATTAAATTCCCCTTCGAAATTGGTAATACCTCCCTTGCCCGTTTTCCCCCAACGTAAGCTTGCAAATGCCATGGGATCACGGGTTTCACCGTCCCAAACTTGTCCGTAGAAATTGCCGCTGTATTTTGATTTAGGGGGTGAAACAATTATGGAATCCTTGTTGGCATCAATAATATTTTGTTGACCGATAGCAATAATCGGTACAGAACATAATAAAAATAAAACGATTGGTTTGATGTATCCACAGAAAGATTGAGAAAAATACCCATGTGTGGGTTGCTCATTAAAAATAAATTGGTTCCCAGAAATCATGGATTTGGTTAATTTTATTTTGGAGCACGGAAGCAAAAATAAGTGTTATTACTAAAGTATTGATAATTTACATAGTTAAAAAAGTCTGATTGATTATTGCTTGTGAATAAGTTAAAGTTTCAATATCTCCGATTGTAAGTTATTGTTTTATGTCATAAGTCTGCCATCTTCAAGGTTCTGGCCATAAAATTGGGTTATTTTGTACGATTTTTTGAAATAAACCAAGTCAACTCATTAATGAAGAGTAATAATAATTCAGGTGTTTTTAGCATGTTGGTTTCTAATTTTAGGAGTGATTTTATTTCTGGGTTTTTAGTGTTTTTAATTGCATTGCCATTGAGTTTAGGCATCGCTCAAGCAAGTGATTTCCCTGCAATAATGGGATTAGTTACGGCAATGATTGGCGGTGTTTTTGTTTCTTGGTTTGTTGGATCGGAGTTGACAATCAAAGGGCCAGCGGCAGGATTAATAGTGATAGTTGCAGGTGCGGTAGAGGAGTTTGGAAGAGGCGATAATGTAGAAGGTTGGCATATGGCACTCGGTGCAATTTTAGTAGCAGGTATTATTCAATTGTTATTTGGGTTTATCCGATTAGGATCCTTAATTGATTTTTTCCCATTGAGTACGATACACGGGATGTTAACTGCAATCGGAATAATAATTATAAGTAAGCAGTCTCATTTACTTTTTGGTTCAATGCCATTAAATGAAATGGGAGAATCCATTACAGAGCCATTTGAATTGTTGTTGGCAATTCCTTTATCGATAAGCGGCGGGGAGGTTAAGGTAGCCTTGATTGGACTATTGAGTTTATTAATTGTGCTTTATTGGCCGAAATTAAAAATATCGTCTTTAAAGAAAATTCCTGCTCCGTTGGTAGTATTGGCAGTGTCGATTATACTAGCAAAAATGGTAGCATTGCCGGAGAAGTATTTAATTCATTTTGAACAGGATTTTTTACACAGTATCGCTTGGAACGAACGCTTTGATGGCATCAACCAATTGGGTGTTTTCGTTAAGTATGTTTTATTGTTTTCTATCGTTGGAAGTTTAGAGAGTTTATTAACCGTAAAGGCGATGGATATGCACGATCCATTGAAAAGGAAAAGCGATGCGAATAAGGACTTAATGGCTGTAGGTTTTGGGAATATAATTTCATCCATAGTAGGTGGGTTGCCGATGATTAGCGAGGTTGCGCGGAGTAGTGCAAATATTGAAAACGGTGCAAAAACCCGATTTGCCAATTTTTTTCATGGAATTTTCATGCTGTTATTTTTGATTTTCGATTTACAGTTTAGCGATTTAATTCCTATTCCCGCATTGGCCGCACTATTAATTGGGGTAGGTGTAAAGTTAGCCAGTCCAAAAGTGTTTGGACGAATGGCAAAAGTGGGTACAGAACAGTTGATAGGATTTATGACTACAATAGTAGTTACCATTCTTACAGACTTGTTGATTGGAATTGCGGCTGGAATTCTTACAAAAATTATTATTCAAATAGTATTTGGGGCGCCCTTAGTTCGTGTCTTTTCAGCGAAAATTGAGAGATATGAAAACCATTGGCATATCATTGGTGCGGCAGTATTCTCCAATTGGTTGGGTATTAAGAAGCATTTAGATAAAGTAAATAATTCAGAATCGTTGAAATTGGATTTTTCGAGATGTAATATCGTTGATCATACAGTAATGGATAATCTCTTGCATTTGCAATTAGATTTTCAGCGGAATGGTGGGAAATTGGAACTCATCGGATTACAAACAATGAATTCCGGGAACTCGAAATCTCCATCCAATGCTGGGGTAAAAAGACCAAAGAATCAACGATGGAATAGGAATGGATTGCCAAGAATAAAGAAAAAATAGTTAAGAATGTAGCTAAAGGGGGAATTGAACCCCCGACCTCAGGGGTATGAAAATTGGGTGATTTTTACATTTGCGAATACGCAATTTGCAATTGCCGCAAATGCAAGAAAACTAGGACTCTACGATTCTACTGTTATTTTGCAATACTCATATGATTTTGGTAGTTTCGTATATAATCAAGTTGGCGATCATTGTAACGGATGACACAGAAACAATAAACAGATAGACAAAAAAAGAAATGCCATTTACATTTTCACATCCAGCAATCGTTTTACCATTAACTTATCTACCAAGACAATGGTTTTCGTTGACAGGACTCGTAATTGGCAGTTTGACACCTGACTTTGAATACTTTTTAAGAATGAGAATTAAGAGCAATTACAGCCACACAGTGGACGGACTTTTTTGGTTCGACTTGCCGCTTGGGCTGTTACTTGCTTTTCTCTTTCATAATATTGTTAGAGACAGTTTATTCGACAATCTGCCGACATTTTTGAGGTCGAGATTTTCAGTATTTAGACAGTTTGATTGGAATGGACACTTCAAAAGAAATTGGCTTGTTGTGACAATTTCAATTCTTATTGGTGCTGCATCTCACATACTTTGGGATAGTTTTACTCACGACCACGGCTATTTCGTTCGGTCAATACCAACTTTACAAAACGCAGTTGACTTTTTCAGTTTACAAATCCCGATTTTAAAAATTTTACAACACTCATCAACCCTAATTGGTGGACTTGTCATTGCTTTTGCCATTTACAAACTGCCGACAAATAAGACTGAAAAGGAAAATGTAAACTTGAAATATTGGACATTATTTACTGTACTCACTTTGACAATTATAGCAGTAAGACTTTTAACCGGACTTGAACTAAAACAATACGGAAACATAATGGTGACAGCCATTTCAGCAGGACTAATTTCATTAATATTAGTACCGAGGTTGACAAGGACGAAATAGAACAATGAACCGCCAACATCGTTTTGCCGCAATGGGGGTTCACATGTTTATCAAGTGCACTGATTCTTTCAAAGTGTAC
>CAYUNO010000213.1:0-4363 GCA_964446075.1 uncultured Flavobacteriaceae bacterium
CTTCATTCGCAGTTGTTTACATCGTATTTGCCAAAATGGGAAGATGTGAGTAACGGGCTCCGATTGGTCCTCTACGGATTGTTTTTAAAGGTAGCGGTTGCTGATAACTTGGCCATGGTGGTGGATACATTTTATTCCAACCATATGAATTATCAGCAAAAAGACGCTTGGTTGGCTACATTCTTTTTCACCTTCCAAGTGTACACCGATTTCTTCGGGTATTCATTGTTAGCTCAGGGTAGTGCATTGTTATTTGGTATCCATTTAATGGATAATTTTAATAAGCCGTTTATTGCCAAGAGCATTCCGGAATTTTGGCAGCGCTGGCATATTTCGTTAAGTACATGGTTTAGGGATTATATTTTTATTCCAGTAGGCGGAAATAAACGGGGTAATTTGGTTTTAGCCATATCCGTATTCTTGGTGTTTTTTACTAGCGGGTTGTGGCATGGGGCAAATACTACTATGATTGTTTTTGGAATTTCTCATGCTGTGCTCTATCTGTTCGATCGTTTTGTGTTTAAACGATTGGAATTTATTGGTGGTTCAGTGGAAACAACGGACGATAGAGTTAGTATTCGCAGAAGAGTATGGGATGGTTTTCGACAGGTGAAAACGGGTTTTTTCTTTATGATGACCTTAGTGTACTTCCGAAGTGGTTCGGTTAAACAGGCTTCCGAAGTTTTCGGAATGTTATGGAATCCTGGTTATATAAATTGCAGATTGTTTGGTGCTGGCTCCGAAATATTGCAAGTTTCCAATCATATTTGGTTATTTCTAATTGTGTTCCTGATTTTGGATTTGTGGATTATGAAATCCCGGGTTGATGTTTGGTTTTCGAAATTTAATTGGGCTTGGCGTTGGTTGTTTTATGCGTTTGCATTGGTATCTATTTGGGTATTTGGAGGGGCGATTAATCATCCATTTGTTTATTTTCAATTTTAATTGTCATGGAAAAACCAATGAACGAAAAAAATAGTTTACAGCCGGTCTTCATTGGATTGTTGAAGCGTTTTGCGGTGTTTGTTAGTTTGTTCTTTGTGGCAAATTGGGTTTATGAGCAGACATTGTATCCAAAAGAAAGGTTTCAGTTTAGTAGGGTGGCCGGGAAGTTGGATTCGGCATTGAAACAGAGCGATATCGTTTATTTGGGAGAGAGTTCGAACACGAGTTTTAATCCATGGACAGATACATTAGGGTATAGTGTTTCTCAATGGTTGCAATATTATTTTGATAGCAGTGTGCAAGTTACCGGTGTCTCTCACGATGGTTATCATGTTGGTATGTTCCGTAAGATGTTGGGATTGTTGCCAGAACGAGGTAAAAAAGGGAAAATGCCAACGTTAGTGGTAACGGTGAATATGCGCAGTTTTGGTCCAGCCGCTACCTTCAACCCTAACGAAGCGAGTAATCAACAAGAAGCAGTATTTTATAGTCATCGATTACCCTTGTTGAATAGAGTTTATGTGAGTTTACATCATTACGATAATAGGAATTCGTTAGAAATGGAGCGGGAGAAATTTCGATGGTGGAGAACCCATAATTTAAATAAAGCACAAGACAAATTATCGGAAGAATCGCTTGTTCGTTCCTTTGAAAATTCATACACTACAACGAAGCAATGGTTTGGGGCGTTGAGCGAGCAGAATTATGAATTACCTCAGGAGATTCGGAACATGGCCGATGCATACATCAAAGAGTTCGCTTGGGTAATGAACGATGAAAATCCTCGATTAAAGGATTTGAAGGCGATGGTGGAGTCTTGTAGTGAGAAGAATGTCAATTTGGTATTGTTGTTATTGATTCCCAATAGGGCACATGCTGATTCTCTTTTTGGCCAGCAGCTCACCCAGTATATTGATTATAATTTGTCTTTTTTAAGAGATAGAATTTGGGTTTGGCAGCGGGAAATTGAAAAAAAGAATGGAGATTGTGCTACCGGATTGGGTGGGTTAACCTTGGTAGATATTCCAAAGTTGTACCTAGACAATTATGGAAGTTTTCCATCGAGTTCGCATTATACAGATCAATTTTTCCCAACGGAACATGTTGATGCTCATATTCGAGGATTTATTTCGGCACAATTGGCGGCTAGTATTGGGGATACATACAGAAAACGGATACCAAAGGAAGGAGAAGTACCGTGGGAAATGGTTTGGATTGGAGGTGAAAATAGCAGCAAGCGTGCTAAGATTCCATTCTATAAACCGGTAAAAAACAACTGGTTGAATGAAGCGTTGACTATGCCAACCTCCGACTCTATGATGAGGTTATGGCGGAAAAAGCCTTAATTTTTTGTATACTTGTGTATTCTAAACATGCGCAAGTGAGAAATCGGAATAGTAAAATAATTACAGTTAATCTGTTTTTGTTGATAAGTGTTGCTTCTGTATTTGGTCAGTTTGCCAACACCGTTCACCGGGATTTGGGTACTCCCGCAATGGTATTTTATAAGGACAAATTAACCCAACCAACAGTTGAGAATTGGAAAAATGTTGTTGCCAAATTGGGAAATTACTCTCAAAAATCTACATGGCAGGTATATAATGTTTTGGATGATGATTTAGGAGAAAAGCACCATCGGATACAACATTATTTTGCAGGGATTCCAGTAAATTTATCGATGGGAATTGTTCACGAGAAGGCAGGATTAATCAAAATGGTGAATGGCGATTTTGTTCCTGAGTCTAGGTTGTATGGGGTGGCAAAAATCGATAAAAAATCGGCAAGAGATATCGCATTAAAACTGTTTCCTGCTAAGCGGTATTATTGGGAGGATGAAGGAAATAATGAGCAGTTGCGTTTAGTAACGGGGGTTAAGGATACTACTTATTTTCCAATCGGACATTTGGAATATTGCCCGAAGAATATGCAGTTATCTTCTGATTTCAGGTTGTGTTATCGATTTGATGTTTTTGCTTCGGATTCGTTATTTGGTAAATCGATTTATATCGATGCAGAATCAGGAGAGTTAGTAGCCACGAATGAGTTGATATGCCATATTGATGTTAAGGGTACTGCGGTTACGAAGTTTAGTGGCACACGAACCGTTGATGTAGATAGTTTAGCGCCGAGTAGTTTTCGATTACGGGAGGGATTTAGAGGGAAAGGTATCGAAACATATAATATGAAAACGGGCACTGTTTATGGAAGTGCAGTTGATTTTACGGATAATGACAATTATTGGAATAACGTAAATGCGGCGAAGGATGAAGTTGCCACGGATGCCCATTGGGGAGCGGAGCGTACTTATGATTATTTCATGGATGAGCACTCTAGGAATAGTTTTGATAATAATGGGGCTAAAATTTATAGTTTTGTTCACTACGGAGTGAGTTATGATAATGCATTTTGGAATGGTAGTGTAATGACATACGGCGATGGAAGTGGTGGTACTTTTAAAGAACCATTAACCGCTTTAGACGTTTGTGGGCACGAGATTGCCCATGCCGTTACAACGTACACGGCAAATTTGACATATTCCTATGAAAGCGGGGCGTTAAATGAAGGTTTTAGTGATATTTTCGGTCAGAGTATTGAGGAGTGGTCAAGACCTACGCAGTATAATTGGAAGATAGGAGAAGATATTACGGCTGGTGCGGGAATTCGTAACATGGCGAATCCAAATGCGTTTAACCACCCAAAATATTACAAGGGCAATTTTTGGTATGCCGGTCCACTAGATAATGGTGGGGTTCATTGGAACAGTGGGGTAATTAATTATTGGTATTATTTATTGAGCGTTGGAGGAGTGGGTACCAATGAAAAAGGAGATAATTATAATATTGCTCCTCAAGGAATTACCGATGCTGGGAAAATAGCTTATCGTACCTTATCTGTTTATTTAACAGCCAGTTCGCAATATGCTGATGCAAGAACGTATTCAATCATTAGTGCCGCAGATTTATTTGGCCATTGTTCGGATGCAGTAATTGCAACAACCAATGCTTGGTGGGTTTGTGGAGTGGGTGCTAAATACGACAGTGGTTATGTGAAAGCTGCTTTCGCTGGAGATACCCATGCTTGTAAAATTGGAATGAACTTGAATTTTATGAATTTGAGTGAAAACTTTAAAAGCAGTAAATGGTATTTTGGTGATGGCGGAACATCTACAAGCACTAATCCTACACGATCGTATTCCACTTATGGCAAGTTTACTGTTTCCTTGGTTGTGCAAAGTTGCTTTAAGAATAATAAAGATAGTTTAGCAAAGGTTTTGTATGTAAAAATTGATAGTACATACGACATCTGCAATGCTTTTTTATTGCCGAAGTCGTCCTTGTTAGACAGTGCAATTGGATGTAAAGGTTTTGTTTATGATGATAAAACAGTAACAGTATGTGGGAATGTGGCCAGAGCTACC
>CAYUNO010000214.1:0-4343 GCA_964446075.1 uncultured Flavobacteriaceae bacterium
ACTTTCATACGAATTCCAGTGGTGGGGTTTTCTTTATCAGTTCACCAAACTTTAGTATTGATCCATACAGTTTTGGTCTGCCGGTTTTCCAATGGAAATGGGATTTATTCACAGAAGCGGATGATTCCAACAATAATCAAATACATGTCGATCAAGTAAATAATACCAACTCGGATTCTCCACAACATAGTATTACTGAGTCGTTGGATGAATCTATTGGAATTAATAAAAATTCAACGACGGACATTCACCAAGATTCTGAGATACAACCAGCAGAAAATCTTGCAACGGAAAAGAGCGTTCTTAGTGATTCAGAAAATCAACAAGATTCAGAAATAGAAAAAAATGTTCCAATTATTGAAAACATTGACGCTGAATTATCCGATAACGAAAAAGTAAAACCTTCTTTAATATGGCAAATTGCTGCTGCGATAGCAATCGTAAGCATTTCGATTAGTTTATATTTCACGTTCTCGCAGTTATTAAAATCAAAAAAAGAGAAATCTACAGAACAAGCATCTATGATGATTGGTACTGTAGAAGATTCTGATGAAGATGAAATTGTTTTTGTAAAAGAAGATAAGCCAAAAAAACTAATCCGTCAATGTAAGTATTCTTATGGGATAGAAGGAATGGATTTGTTAAAACAAGATTTGAAATCCGCTGACGGAAAGTATTTTGTAACTGGCGGAGCTTATATTACAGAAAAACTAGCCTTTGCAGAAGGTTTGCGTTGGCAAAAATTAGGTTATGATGTTTGTTTGATGTCCGTTAAAAATTCAAGTTTAACAAAAGTTGTATTAGGACGATTCAAATCCGAAAAAATGGCCTCGTTGTTTGTGGAGAATATCAGTGAGATGCCCTCTGGAACAATATCCGTAGAAGAATTAACGTTTAAATGGTAAAGCCATTGTTATGAGCCATGCTATTTACGAAAAATCGCTAACTACAAATACGAGTCAACGCACAATTTCAGGTGCAATCAGTATTGCTATCATGGCTTTATTGATGTTGATATTGTTTTTCGTTAGAATTACATTACCGGATCCTCCGTTGATTAATAAAAAAGCGCCATTAGAACTAGACTTTGGTATGGTTCAACCGGCAGAGGTTAGTCAAAATAGTGGCGGTTCAGGTGGAGGCAGTCAAGAAACACCTCCTAAATTGGGTGGTGAGCCATCGATGGGTCCATCTACTACTACACCTGCAGGGGGTCCTGGTCAGATTGTTACCAACGATGTTGAAACGGATGCAACTGAGTTACCCCCTATTGATCCACCTACAAGCAGCAGACCTGCTCAAGAAAATCCAAAATTTAAAGTCGATTTCACTAAAATTGGCAAGAGAAATGGAAAAGGTGGTGAGGGCGATCCCACAGGTACAAAAAATGGTGTTGGGAATAATCCTGTAGGCACTGGTCCAGGTTCCGGAGGTGGCAGCGGTGGTGGTAGTTTTGGAGGAACTGGCACTGGCACAGGAAGAGGAAAAGGATCTGGAATTCATCAAGGTTCATTAAGTGGCCATGAGATTCAATCTGACTTAAGAAGTATACCTATTGCCGAAGGCTACGGCACTATAGTGGCGAGAATTATAAAATCATGCGAAAATTGTCCTGTAACAATGCGTTTAAGTTTGGGTGGTGACTATAACTATACAGGATCTGATGGAAACGCAATAGAAGTGCTGCGGTATTATTTCAAACCAGAACACACAAAATTAGTGGCTAAATCCGCTGATGGTGCAAAATACCCAAGTTCAGGAGAAATTCGCATTACTATTAAGCGAGAATTTTAATAAAAGTTCAATTCGATGAATTATAAAGAAACGTTAGATTTTCTTTATAGGAGATTGCCTATGTTTCAAAATTTAGGCAAAGTTGCATATAAAAAAGACCTGACCAACACAATAAAATTATTAGATTATCTGGGTAACCCCCATTTAGGTAAACAGTGGATTCATGTTGGGGGAACTAACGGTAAAGGATCGGTTTCTTCAACCTTAGCATCCATTTTTATAGAAAATGGATATTCAACAGGATTATACACAAGTCCACATCTAGTGGATTTCCGTGAAAGAATTCAAACCAATGGACAATTAATTGATAAAGATTTCGTGGTAGAATTCACTAAAAAAGTCCTACCAATTTTGGAAGAAATTCAACCCTCTTTCTTTGAATTAACGGTAGCTATGGCTTTCGAATACTTCAAATTCAAAGAAATAAATATCGGAATCATTGAAGTAGGTTTGGGGGGCAGATTAGACAGTACCAACGTGATAACTCCTATCCTATCGGCTATTACCAATGTATCTTGGGACCACATGGATATGCTAGGTAATACTCTTACAAAAATTGCCTTTGAAAAAGGTGGAATAATTAAGGATTCTACACCAATTGTCATAGGACCGATGCACGAAGAAGCCAAAATAGAATTGATTAGACAGGCAACTATACGTAATTCAATTTTGCTGGATGCATCGTTAACAGAAGTTCCTGAGTCTTGGACTGAACAATTTTCATTAAAAGGAATTTATCAACGAGAAAATCTTAAAACCATATTTACCATTTATCAGTATTTACAGGCAAAATTCAATCTTAATTTAGATAAAAGCGAACAAGGATTAAGTAGAATCAAAGAAAATAGCGGCTTACGTGGACGGTGGGAAGTATTTTCCGATAAACCCTACATAGTTGCCGATACAGCACATAATTATCCCGGGGTTGAACAAACCATGATTCAATTACAAGAACTAGGTTTTTCAGGCGATTTACATATTGTTTGGGGGATGGTAAGCGATAAAGACAGAAGTAAAATACTATCATTGCTCCCCAAAAATGCCAAATATTATTTTTGTAAACCTTCAGTAATTAGGGGGTTAAATGCGAAAGATCTGGCAGAAGATGCGATGCATTTTGGACTGCAGGGTTTGGTCTTCGATACTGTTTCCGATGCGATTTTAACTGCTAAATCTCAATTGTCGTACGAAGATGCACTTTACATAGGGGGTAGCACCTTTGTGGTAGCCGATGCCCTTTTAGTACTTGAATAAAAAAGCCCCTTAAGAATAACTTAAGAGGCTTTTACAAGCAATCAGTACCATTTTAATTTTGTACTGATTTATTTTCATTTATTAACGAACACCGTTCATTAATTTAAGTAATCGTTTACTTAAGAAGAACAAGAATACAGAAGCCGCCCCTGCCATGAATACAAAAATCATGAAGAAATCGTACAAAGTACTAATCTGCATTCCCATAAAACTTGGCTTATTAGGATGCAAATTCCACACTTGCATGCGTTCCACTTTTTTCGCTACTTTATTTTCAACTACATCAATAGAATCGTGAGTTAATAACTTCTGACCGTTATCTATTAATAATGCCCGGTCTAAATATTTATTATTTGATTTAATTACTTTCAAATGAAATACGGATATAGCTTCTCGTTTATCGATTGAAACTTCCTGTACAGTAGCATTGGTCTGATTATCTGATTGTAATACTTGTTCTAACTTTTCTTTTTCGAAGGCAATTCCAATTACAGAATCTTTGGCTTTATCACCTCCAATTTTAGACTTTGTAACATTGAGTTTTGCTGTTTTAATAACAATGAAACTCTTAGGATCAGCCTTGAATACATTGCTATCTAATTCAACGCAGGTAGCAAGTGAATCAAATACGTTTTGTCCCGTAAATTCAGTGTATGTTTTTTCCAATTTTACCTCTTCAGGATATAAACCCGATAAAATACCTGCGAATTTGTTAGCTGATGCTGTAGATAAAAACCAAACTCCCATCAATAATGAGGCTAATCTAGCGGGTGATAATTTGTTTACCATCGACAAACCGATTGGAGAAAGACACAATTCACCGAAAGTATGGATTGTATATAAACCTACTAACCAACCCATATTTACTTTAGTGGACGGATCGATACCCTTAACTCCAAAGGCAATCACTAAATAACCAATTGCTAACAAGAATAATCCCAAAGCCTGTTTAAATGGAGATGCAGGCTCCATATTTCGCTTACCTAATAATCCCCAAATCCAAACAAATAAGGGAGCAAAAATCACAATGGCTACCGCATTGATACTTTGGAATGCTGATGCTGGAACCTCCTGGCCAAAAATATGTCTATCAGTTTGTTCTTCTGCAAAATAAGTAAGTGAGGCTCCTGCTTGTTCAAATGCTGCCCAAAAGAAAATAACGAAGAAAGCGGCAATATAAACTACCCAAATTCTTTCCTTCTCAACTTTGGACAATGATGGATCCGTTATTATATAACCTGGGGCCGCAATAGTTAATGCAAAAATAATGGAACCAATCCAATCGAATTCAACAC
>CAYUNO010000215.1:0-4329 GCA_964446075.1 uncultured Flavobacteriaceae bacterium
TAGAATAGTTAACTGAGCAAAAATAAACCTCAATTGAAACACAACTGAGGTTTATTTATCTTGTTTATTTGGTTCAGGTTAAGACCAAAATAACCTTACTGCAGTTTTATATAACAGCGTAAATGCAACTGAAAATTACATGCGTTTAAACAACGGAATTAATATAAAATGGGAAGTCCAATTCCTGAATTTTCTTTTGCAAACCTGTTGTATGTTGAAACCAATATATCTAATTGATTATTTACACGTTGAATCTCCGTTTCAACCATCAATAACTTCTGTATATGTGTCTTTGTTGGTGCATTTAATGCATCAAAACAAGAGTAATACACTGAATTAAATAGATCATTTAAACTCTCATTCGTCTCAAATTCTTCCGAAGCCAAAGCGCTATTACCGTCTAAAAGTATTTTTATTGGATTTAAAAGTTGCTGCAGATCAAACGAAACTTTTGCGATGTCTCTTGTATTTGAATTAATAACTTCTGCAGCATTTTTCAAAGCATACACCCCTTGTTGTGCAATGGAAAATCGGTTATTTAGAGCTCCAAGTTTTTGTTTTACTTCAAATATCTGTTGGATTTGTTTTTGTCTCTCCTCCTTTGAAACAAATGGAATACTTGGCTGTAAAAGATATTCTACCTTGATTTCTTGCGTTCCAGATGTCAAAACCTTCCCTGCACCCGCATTTGAATAATCAATCCACTCCAACGCAGCATAATAAGTACCTTCTGAAACGTATGGCCCCCATCCTATTTGGTTATTTTTCACTGCAGAGATTGGTATGGAGGGATCCGAATAACGTAAATTCCATTCGATTTTAGACAATCCTTTATTATTCGTTATCGGGAATTTAGCAACTGTATTCTTATCGGTTATTTCTGCAGAGCTACGAATAACCATGAATACTTTTGAAGATAATTCATTGGATTCAGCAATAATTGAATCTTTAGCGGGATAAATTAGTGCTAAAGGAGATTTAACGGCCGCTTCTTCGCGTTTTTTTCTTCGACTTTCTACTGTTGAAAATTCATTATCAAATACATAATAAATTGTTGCTCCAGCCGTGGGGTTCGGTGCAGAAAAACGAGAAGCTCCTTTATACCCGTTTCCCGATCCACCTAATGGGGTTGATGGAATGAATAATTTTATTGGGGAAATTGGCAAGACGTAATTTTTTATCTCTGTGTTTTTTTGTGATATATAGGATTTAAACTCTCTAATTTTTTGATAATCATCGCAAACCGCAAAACCTCTACCGAAAGTCGCCAAAACTAAATCGTCTTCGGATTCCTGAAACACCATATCCTTAATTGCAATAGGTGGTAAACCGCCTTGCCATGAGTGGAATTGCTGTCCACCATCGAAGCTAATATGTAAACCAAATTCCGTACCTACTAAAACTATATCTGAATCTTTAAAATCTTCAATTACCGTTTTTACTGGTCCATTTTCTGGCAATCCTTTAGTAATTTTAACCCAGTTTGAATTGTTGGATTTTTTATAAACATAAGGTTTAAAATCTCCAAAGCGATGATGATCTAATACCGCATATATATTTCCAGAATTTGGAGAAGTATAAATCATCGAAATAAAAGGATGTCCTACACCGTTTGCTTGACCTTTTGGTGCGTCGGGGAATACCATTTCACCAGTATGATCAGCACCCACTTTAATCCAAATATCGCTATTAGCTTGCTTAACCCATACTAGGCCGTCATCGGTACCCGCATATAATTCGCCGTTAATTCCTTCGCTTAACGTAGTAATATTGCCGTATATACTGGTACTTTGATTTTTTACCACAGCATTAATACCCCAAACTTTACCCATCACTGGTAACGTATTCCGATCAATGCCTCTGGATAAATCACCGCTTATTGGCGTCCAAGAATCGCCTCTGTCTTCGCTCTTAAACACTCTATTTGCAGCAAAATACAACACCTTGGGGTTGCTACGAGAAATAATTAAAGGGGCATCCCAATTCCATCGCAAAGGAGCTTCGTAAACACCAACCGTTGGCTTGATATCTACCGCTTCACCAGTTAACTTATCAAAACGCACCAAACCACCGTATTGCCATTGACTGTAGACAATATTTGGATTACTTGGATCTACTTGCGACTTAAATCCATCTCCACCAACCGTTACAAACCAATCGTCATTACTAATTCCATTAGCCGAATTATTGCGTGAAGGGCCGCCTAAAGTATTGTTATCTTGGGTTCCACCATAAATATTATAAAAAGGTTTTGCATTATCTACAGAAGCGCGGTAGAATTGAGTAATGGAAATATTATCCTTGAAATTCCAATGTTGAGCATTATCGAAAGTTTCATATAATCCACCATCGCAGCCTACTAACCAATGTGCAGCATTTTGGGGATCAATCCAAATAGCATGATTATCTACATGTTTATTAGATTCACCTGCATTTCTCAGGGTTTTACCGCCATCATCGGAAACTTTCAAATACGTATCCATGATGAAAATTCGATTCGCATTGGTAGGATCAGTGAAAATTTCTTGATAGTAATTTCCTGCAGTGAAAAAGCTATTTTGCTTAGTCCAACTTTCTCCGTAATCGTAACTTACAAAAATTCCTCCTTTACCTTCTTCTGCTTCAATCATGGCATACACTAATCCTGATTTTAAGGGTGAAGTGGCTACCGTAATGCGTCCTACATCACCCCCTGGAAGGCCTGAAGTTAGTTTTTTCCAAGTTTTTCCATGGTCTGTACTTTTGAAAAGTGCAGATTCAGGTCCGCCACCTAAATACGTCCATTCATGCCGAATTCGTTGATGAAAAGTTGCATATATAGTTCCTTTTATCGTAGGATCCAGATGAACCTCATTGCATCCAGTTTTATCGGAAACATGATATATTCTGTTCCAAGATTTACCACCATCTTCCGTTAAATACAAACCTCTTTCCCCACCTTCTTTCCAAACAGGTCCATAAACGGCTACCCAAACTCTATCCGAATTATTTGGGTCAATTTTTATCATTCCTATATGTTCAGATAATTTCAATCCCATGTTTTGAAAGGTTTTTCCACCATCTAAACTTTTATAAATACCATTTCCATAACCTACGCTTCGCTGATTATTGTTTTCACCAGTACCTACCCAAAGTACATTTGGGTTTTTAGAATCAATGGCTAAACAGCCAATGCTTTGAGTACCATAATTATCAAAAATTGGCTTGTATGTTATTCCGGCATTAGAAGTTTTCCAAACGCCTCCATAAGCTGCAGCAATGTAATATTCCGATGAATTTATTGGATTTACTGCAATATCTACGATTCTTCCGCTGGTTGTTGCAGGACCAATCATTCGAAAATTAACTTGATTTAGAATAGGTTTAATCAGTGAGTCTGATCCCTCAACTATTTTTGAGTTATTACTAACTTTTACTGATGATTTTTGCGTAAACGCAGGTGTTAATACCAAGCTTGTTAATATTAAGCTTATATATTTCTTTTTCATTGCTTTATGGAATTAAAATGATCAATTAGTTTATTGGAAACAGCCGTCCACGAAAAGGTATTTCTCACATGATTACCTCCGGTTTCACCCAGTTTCTTTCTAAGCTCTTGGGATTGTAAAATGGAAATTACCGATTCTGCAAACGCAGTAGGGTTATCAGCCATTAGAATACCATCATTATGCGAAATACCTAGACCCTTAAACCCAACATTAGAGCATACAACAGCCTGATTCATCGACAAAGCTTCTAACACTTTATTTTGTGTACCTGCACCTATTCTCAACGGAGATACAACCACATGCGCTTTTGCATACTCATCAGCTAGATTTTCTATAAATCCAGTTACTTTTACCTTATCCGAGGCCAATTCCAAAACTGATTTAATGGGTCGCTGTCCCGCTATGATAAATTCGGCATTAGGAACGCTTTCTAAAATGATTGGAAAAATATCTTTAACAAAATAATGAACAGCATCAACATTTGGAGCGTAATCCATATTCCCTGTAAACAAAATTCTATTTTCGATAATTGAATCTTCTCCCCGTGGCTGGAATGTTTGTACATTAACTCCATTAGGCAATAAGTCAACATTGGAAATTCCCAATTGATTTAAATAGATACGATCTTCATTAGAACAAACCAAAACTCTTTTAAATTTGGGTAAAATTCGCTTTTCATACTTTACCAATCTTTTATATTCCAAATTTCGAAACCACCTTTCAATTGGATTTTTAGCTGCTTCTACCCTTCTTTTCCAATAAAGGCTGAATGCATCAGGTAAATCTAAAATTGCGTTACTGGGTACGCCGGTTTCAAAATATTGAGCCATTCGAATGTGTT
>CAYUNO010000216.1:0-4325 GCA_964446075.1 uncultured Flavobacteriaceae bacterium
TCAAACTAACCGTTTAAAATGCAGATTTAGAAATACCGAGGGTAAAACAGAACTCGCGCATTCTTTAAATGGTTCTGCCTTAGCTTTGCCAAGAATCGTAGCCGCTCTATTGGAAAATTATCAAACCCCCAATGGAATTGTAGTTCCTACAGTATTGGTTCCCTACACCGGTTTTGATTTAATCAATTAACATTATGGCCGATTTTAACTGGGATGCTCCTACATCCATGGAAGATTTATTGAATTGTGTACTTCAAATTCAGCAATTTCCCGATAAATTAACTCGAATATTGAAAAATGTAAACGAGGAAAATAGAAATTTCAGATATCGCGATGGAGGTTGGACGATTACTCAAATTGTGCATCACCTCATGGATTCTCACTTGAACGCATATGTACGTACAAAGCATATTATAGCACAAGATACCCAAGAAATTCAGCCCTATGATGAAAATATTTGGGCTAGTCAATTAGATTGTGAATTTCCGATAGAATCAAGTGTTATTTGTATAATTGGATTGCATCAACGTTGGTCTTTATTGTTGTTAGAAGCGCTAAAAGAACCCGTAGTACACTTGGTTAAACAGCTTCACCATCCTGAAAGTAAGCGAGATGTGAGTTTGTCCGATTTGATTCGATTGTATGCTTGGCACGGCGACCACCACGCTAGCCAAATTGAACAAGCGTTATTGAGAGGTTTTTGATTTATAACTTTTAAATACCTTCCAAATCTGAAAAGGGACTTTAATAAAGTCAATGAATCCCAATTTAGACCCTTTAATATCTTCCCATCTCCGCAAGGGAACTTCTATAATTTGGTTTTTAACGTGTTCACCAAACTCTTGCTTTAATCTTAATAAAATCTCTACATCAAATAGCCATTGTGTTACAAATGGTCTAGCTACAATTAGGTCCAAAACCGGCTTTTTGAAAATTTTTGCGCCGCATTGCGTGTCATGCACTTTCCAGCCAAGTCCTTGGCTTATCAAGGTAGCAAATATTCTGCCCGAGTAATGTCTGAATACTGTACGATGAATTTCTGCACCCAAACGCGCAACACGTGACCCCATCAACAGCAGGAATTCATTGGTTTTTGCATGATGAAAAAACCAGTCTAATTCAGTGAATGGAGTAGCTAAGTCAGCATCCCAATAGCCGAAATAATCAAAAGTTTGTATTGTTTTTAAACCATAAAAGAAATCCTCGCAGGTAGTTTGAGGTAGGTTTTTCTCAGCTGTATTTAGTATTACGGTTGTGGATTGCTGTGACATTGAACGCAAACCTTGTTGAATAGCCCCAGATTTTCCGCGATTTTGGGAGTAGCTCACGATCCAGCAACGATCCGCTGATTCCTCGGGTAGGCTGTCCCTTAAATGAAGTAAAAATGCTGCGGTATCGTCCGTACTTCCATCATTCACAAAACATAAAAATACATTAGGATATTCAATTAAGGCCTGTTTAACCGCCTCTAGAGGTAGTCGTTTACTTTCGTTATAGCAAGGTACAATGAGGCAAATTTGTTGCATGGATTGCAAATGATGTGGCCAAATTACAATAGAAAATGAGAGAAATGAGTATTATCGACTAAAAAATAAGACTATTAGTGGTTTGTTGTAGAAATTCGGAAATGTAATTTTACCTTTGAATTGCCGATGAAAGTTTACCAGAATATTTTAGAAACCATTGGGAATACGCCCATGGTTAAACTAAACAATATCGTAAAAGATTTACCTTGTGAAGTTTACGCTAAAGTTGAAACCACCAATCCGGGGAATTCAATTAAAGATAGAATGGCATTACAAATGATAGAAGATGCCGAAAAGTCGGGTGCATTAAAACCGGGCGGGGTGATCATTGAAGGAACTTCAGGAAATACAGGAATGGGATTAGCAATTGCAGCTGTTATCAAGGGTTATCGCTGTATATTCACTACCACCGATAAGCAGTCTAAAGAAAAAGTAGACGCATTAAAGGCCTTTGGTGCGGAGGTGATTGTGTGTCCAACCGATGTGGAACCAGAAGATCCACGTAGTTATTATAGTGTAAGTTCAAGATTAGCTGCAGAAATTCCCAATGCTTGGAAGCCAAATCAATACGATAACTTGAGCAATAGCAAAGCCCATTATCAGCAAACCGGTCCCGAAATTTGGGATCAAACTCAGGGAAAAATCACCCATTTGGTGGTAGGAGTAGGTACTGGAGGGACAATCTGTGGAACCGGTAAATTTTTAAAAGAAAAGAATCCAGATATTCAAATTTTAGGAATTGATACTTACGGTTCAGTTTTCAAAAAGTATAAGGAAACTGGAATTTTCGATAAAAATGAGATTTACCCATACATTACGGAGGGAATTGGAGAGGATTTCCTACCAGCCAACGTTGATTTTTCTGTAATAGATTATTTTGAAAAAGTTACGGATAAAGATGCAGCCGTAATGACAAGAAGAATCCCTCGAGAAGAAGGGATATTCGCCGGCAATAGTGCAGGTTCTGCAGTGGCTGGATTAGTTCAAATGAAAGATAGATTTAAAGCAGGAGATGTTGTAGTAGTTATTTTTCATGACCACGGTACCAGATATTTAGGTAAAATGTTTAACGAGGACTGGATGAGAGATCGCGGGTTTATTGAACCTAAACCTAAAAAATTGGCCATGGATTTGGTAAGTGCTCATGCAAGTTTACCCTTGTTGTTTGCAACTTCAAATCAATTATGTTCCGAAATTTTTGGCTTAATGCAAAAGTTTAAAATTTCACAGCTTCCCGTAAAAGATCATTCAGGTAATTTTATTGGTTCAATAGAAGATAATATATTGTATGCTTCATTGCTTAAAGGCGATATAAAGATGGAGGATTCCGTCTCTGGAATTATGGGGAAACCTTATCCAATTGTTTCTCATAGCGATTCTATAGAGTTTGTATCTACCCTCATTGATGATAAAAATCCTGCGGTTTTAATGATGGACATGGGTGGTAACTGGCATATAATCACAAAACAAGATGTTATTCAAGGTTTCGTAAATTAATAAAGAACATGTCTTCAGTAATTATTAAAACGGCTGAACAAATTGAAGGAATTAGAAAAAGTTCAAAATTGGCGGCAGAAACGTTAAAATATCTAGAACAATTTGTTAAACCTGGAATTACAACCTTAGAGTTAGATAAAAAATGTGAGGAGTTTGTTCGCGATCATGGAGCTATTCCAGCAACGAAAGGATATAGAGGCTATAAGCATGCTTCGTGTATTTCTCCCAATGACGTAATTTGCCACGGTGTTCCAAATCAATATGAATTGCAAGATGGAGATATTGTAAATATTGATGTAACAACAATTTTAAATGGTTTCTACGGCGATACCTGTAAAATGTATTTCGCAGGTCAGCCTTCTGAATATGCTCTTAAATTGGTGGAGGTAACAAAAGAATGTCTCCACATTGGAATGGATCAATGCAAACCAGGCAATAGAATGGGAAATATTGGTTATTACATCGCTAAACATGCCCAATCTCATGGGTATAGCGTTGTATATGAATTCTGTGGGCATGGAGTTGGTGTAAAGTTTCATGAAGCTCCAGACGTTCAGCATATTGCTGATTTAAATTCAGGATTAGTAATGAAGCCAGGAATGACTTTCACCATTGAACCCATGATTAATGCCGGTAAAGCTAGGGCGAAAATTGATCGAAAAGATGGTTGGACAGCTCGTACTATTGATGGTAGGTTGTCAGCTCAGTTTGAACATACAATACTTATTACGGATACAGGATTTGAGGCATTAACAGATGTATATCATGATTTTTAAACCGCGATGATTAAATTATATTCAATTCCAACGGGAAATTTTCATTTAGACGGTGGAGCCATGTTTGGGGTAGTGCCCAAAACGATTTGGGAAAAACAAGTACCAGCCAACGAAAAAAATCTCTGTAATTGGGCGATGAGATGCTTGTTAGTCGAGAATAAAGTTAACAATCGCGTTGTGTTAATTGATACCGGAATTGGTAATAAACAGTCTGAGAAGTTTTTTAGTTATTATGATCTAAACGGTGAGGATTCGTTGCTTAAATCCATCGAGAAAATAGGTTTTTCTGTAAACCAAATAACCGATGTTTTATTAACGCATTTACACTTTGATCATGTAGGTGGTGCAGTGTTTGAAGAAGCTGGAGAATATTTTCCAACATTTCCAAATGCTACCTATTGGGTTCATCAAGACCAATGGTTACATGCCCACAATCCAAACCCAAGAGAAAGAGCATCGTTTTTATTAGAAAATTTCGATCCTTTGAATGACGCTGGTGTATTATCATTCGTGTCTGCAGGTGAAT
>CAYUNO010000217.1:0-4254 GCA_964446075.1 uncultured Flavobacteriaceae bacterium
ATAACTGTTGTCGTTTGAGTTCATTTTTAACCTTTATACGATTGAACCGATAGGTTATTCCTACAATTAAGACCAATACTAAAAAGCCAATAACTACTAAAATCTTCAATTGTTGAATTTTCAATTGAGACTGTTTCACTTTACTGCTAGCTTCCAATTTTGCCACATAATTATCGTGTTGCCGCTGAATAGCTTCTTGCAGAATCTGATATTGAAAGATCTCTCTATTTAAACTATCTTGATACTTGGACGATTTTTCAAACATGAGTAACGCTGTCTTGAAGTCGTTCATGCTTTGGTAACAACGATACATGAGATGGGTAATATCGTATTTCAGCTGCAAATTTTTCAATGATAACACACTACCATAAATCAACTGAACATCCTTCAACGCCTTACTGGGATTGGCAAAATATTCAATTTGCGCTTGTACCACGATGGATTCAAGCCAAGCCTCATGATTATTTAATTTTTTATTTAATTCAATACTCTTTTTCGCAAAAATCAATGCATTATTCAAATCGTTCAACTTCAAATTTATCCTTGCTAAATCACAGTACCCGTCGCTTACATAAAAATCGTCATCAATAGACTCAAAAATAGACAATCCCTTGATATATAAATCTTTAGCTTTTTGATATTGCTCAAGCCCATAATAGCACCATCCACTGTTCACCAAAATTATCGCTTTACTTCTATCCACTCCTACACTATCTCTAATTTGTTCATTAACTTCCTCGTATAAATCCAACGCTAAATCAAATTTTCTAATGATTGAAAACACATTACCCAACGCAATTTTCACCTTGTAAATCCCCCGATAATTATGAATTTGTTCATAAATCTCCATCGCCTCATAATAATTCCTGGTAGCGCTCACATAATCAGCCTGATTAGCGAACACATTGGCCGTATTGAATTTAATATTGGCCGTTAACATAGGGTTTTTAATGGTTAACGACAGTCGTTCAGCTGTGGTATAAGCAAGTAAAGCCGATTCAAATCGCCGTTGCAACCGAAGAATATTTCCCTTTTTTATTTCGGCATAACATTCTTGCAATTTATCACCTCGTTGCCGAGCTAAATTCAAATGATAATTGATACTATTTAAAGCCGTGTCCGGATATGCCTGCTCGTTCAATTCGTAAAAAGAATCCAATGACTTATACCGAATCGAATCCGGCAAGTTTGTATTTAACCATTGTCTGCGAAGATGGATCGACTTCACCTGTGCCGATCCATCTATTCCAGATAAAAAGGAAATTAGAAAAACTACAAAACGCCTACTCATAAAACTGCTTTGAATAGACAATCCACCATCTACTTGCAATTGGTGGTATCATGTCCCTCTTTCCACTGGATATTAGTCCAAGTGCTTCCATTGTATTCATGGTCCGTTTTGAAAACATTGCAATCGCATGAATACTTCGGCAAGGTCTTTATCAAACTTGTTCCTTTGCCATTTTGATCGATAACTAATGAGTCACCCTCCATCCACCACTTCTTCTTGTCTAACCCTGACCCCTCTTGCAAGGTTCCATATTTTCCATCGGGATTTTTATAAAATGTGTATCTAAAACTATCGGTAAACTCATACAATACATTCATTGTGGTATGCCAGCGACCTTTCATGGTGCATTTTGGAATGTTATTTCCGTTTGGGGTTTTGGAGTTGTCCAAATCATCCTCGCATGCCATAAAACTTATGCTAGCGATGGTAATTAAAAATATCTTTTTCATAAATTGTATTAATTTAGTCCTGCAAAACTGCTTGAAATGATAAAAATATCATTCACGTTTAATTGTGAAAACTAAATTTACGCTGTGAAAATTACAAAAAATTCCATGGTAAACAACCTTTGAAAAATTATCCGATGGACTACAACGCGGAATACCCAAAAATTGAAGCCGAGATATTGGCACTAAAACTCCCTAAACCTGCATTGCGGGCGTTGATAAATGCCGATATTTATACCGTAAAGAAATTAATTTCAATGTCTATAACCGATATCGAAAAACTGCATGGCATGGGTCCAACCTCCGTACAGAAAATCAAATCCCTACTTGCCGATACACAACATGAAAGAGCTTGAAATTTTAGATGAATTCGTTTTCAACCAATCCTTTCAACTCCTAGGAACATTGTCATCTACAACGCTCCCAACTTGGGGCAGAATGACGGCCCAACAGATGATCGAACACCTAACGATTGCAGTGAACGTTAGCAATGGTATTAATAAAATCCCATTGATCACCCCTGTTGATAAAGTAGAAAAAACAAAGATAATCTTGTTATTGAGCGATAGAGCCATGCCTAAGTTCTTTCACAATCCGGCGCTCCCAGAAGACCCCATTCCTTGCAAGCATGCCAATATCTCAGAAGCAATCTCTTCTTTAAAATCCGCATTGGAACTATTTAAGATTCACTTCCAATACGACCCTAAAAAAACCCAATTACACAACATTTTTGGCGAACTAAATTACACTGAGTGGTTATGGTTTCATTACAAACATTTCCATCATCATTTCGCACAATTTGAATTATTAACTTACACAGTGAATTTTGAAAAGTAAAAATTCACTTGTCATTATCAATTCAATTCCTATTAAAAAAAACATTTCACTAAATATACAATCCATTCACTAAACACTACGCTCTTAAAATAAATTTCTAAATTAAAATTATAATCTTCCGAAATATTTTATTCTATGAAAAAACCAAATATATTACTATCAACATTAATCGTTGGGGCAGTATTCTTATCAAGTTGTACCTCGATCAACAAGTCAATGCGAGAACCCAATGTACGTGTAGAACTTAATCGAAATGATTTCACACTATCCGAACAAGTAACTGCAGAAGCCCAAAGTACTAAAATAATAGGCATTGACTTTGCCCGATTATTCATGCAAAAAACGGGCACTGTAACCGGAGGGTCCAGTGGAATTAGTCTTGCAAGCTTACCAGTGATTGGTAATGTTTTAACAGATAAAACCGCTAATTATGCCTTATATGAATTAATGAGTAAAAATCCAGGATACGATGTGATTTTTTATCCTCAGTATGAGACAAAAGTTATTAAACCAATCTTGGGGATAGGCATTTTAACAACCATAACAACCGTTCAAACAACGGCAAGATTAGGTAAATTAAAATAACCGATTCAATCCAAACATAACCGATTTCTAAAAGGTACAATTCCAAGAGTTTTGTACCTTTTTTATTTTAAAAATAGTAATTATTGTAACTATAAAATCACATCTCTCACAAACCAGTAATCGGTTTGGGGGGTTGAACCCAACGGAAAATCGTTCATCACACCAGAATTTTTGAAACCATGTTTTTCGTAAAATCCACGCGCTCTGAAATTATATTCCCAAACCGATAAGTACATCTTTTTAAATCCGTTTTCTGCCGCAAATCGAATCGCAAATTGCATCAATTCGTTGGCAACATGGGTGCCATGATATTCTTTTAGTACATACAAACGCACAAGTTCCATCGCGCGATATTCTTTCAAATCATCCAACGGACATTCGTGAATGGAATTAATGCGCATGTATCCTTTTGTTATCCCCTGTTCTTCCAAAAAGAAAAAGTTATCCTTGGGATCCGATAAATCAATCTTGCATTGTTCTATGTTGAAAAACTTATCCAACACCTCTTTCATATCGGCCTTGGTGCAGGTCCCCCCGAACGTATCATCAAATGTTTTTATTCCGATTTGATGCAACAACTCCACATCATCCAATGTCCCTCGCCTGATAACAAATGCTGGTTGGTTCATAATCGGCAATATCAGACACTTCATTTAAGATTTTTTCCGTTGCAACCAATGCAATAAACTATATTTTCCGGGCCCCGATTGCATCAAAACCAAAAACAATAAATAGTACAACAACGAATGTTCTTTTTCGGACAAAGGATCGGAAAAATGAGCTCCAAATGCAGCAACAAACATAGTAAATACCAATAAAAAACATGCTAAACGAAACTTGTAGCCCAAAACAACAAAAATAGGCGCTATCAATTCTCCCAATACGCATAGAGCTAAGGAGATTGTTGGGCCTGTCCACATAAAATTGTAAAATTTAATTTCTCCACCCACAATCAATTTTTCCATTTTGGGATAGCCATGGGTCATCATCAAAACCGCCGCAATTACTCGTACAAACAACAACAACATATCCTTTTTTACATCGTTTTCATGTATCTGGTAATCATCTCGCAACAATGATTTATTAATGTTAAAT
>CAYUNO010000218.1:0-4209 GCA_964446075.1 uncultured Flavobacteriaceae bacterium
AGATTTCTATACTTAGCCATTCGTATAATTCCCATGTTACATTAGGTTAATTGAATGTATAGCGCAATTCAATACCGAAATCCGATAAGGCGGTGTAGAAACCAACTCCAGTTTTTGGAATCATCACGCTGCGATTGTATTTCATCGCCAAGTTGATTTTGGTGTTAACCTGATAGGTCATCGAAGGCGCAATTCGGATTTGTCTCATACCGGCAGAGTATCGGTTAACATTTAGGTCGATTTTACGAATAGCTGTTACGTTATCTACTACGCCTACTGTTAAATCAAATCGGAAATCATTGGGGAGATAGACAAATCTTCCATTGCGTTTGAAAGGTAGTGTTAGACCCGTTACGCGATAACCACCCGTTAATTGGAATTCGTTATTTCTAATTTCGGTCATATTGAAATTGGCCGCGAATAACTTTAAAACACGAGAGCGTTTATATTCAAATCCCATGGTCCAATTGTTTTTAGTAGTTACGTTTAATCCAATTAACGGATAAAATCCTTCGGTGATAGTAACTTCGGCAATCTGGTGTCTTGGGGTGAAATCTTTACCTACTTGTAATAGCTCATCGGGAGTATATCTCAAATTCTGAGTGTAATCTCGTATTGAATACCTTCCGTTGTACGCATGTTTGATATTGATATTACTGAAAATATCGCCAACGGCTTTGATTTTTGTAAGTCCATTGTAATTGATATTCCAGTTTGGTAATGGAATGGCAGGGAAGGCGCTATTTTTTGTAGTTCTTGGATCAAGACCTGCATACGTTGTATAGAAGCTACCTATTAAAACATCTTGATGGTTTTTTGAATAACCCGCTGGGTATTTCGTAATGGGGTCAATGGCGTTTGCCCCAACTCGAGGATCATTCAAGGATAATTCTTCCGCCACAGCATAACGATTTCCTAAGAATTGGTTGAAAATAGGATTGGGGTGCTCGTTGTTTAAATTTGAATCTTTCGCGAAATGGGTACTGAAGAACCAGCCCGACATGGAGAAGGTTCCTGTTTGTGTAAGACCTTGGTCAACCCAATCGCTTCCATCAAATTTGAAAATACTTCGAGTTCCTTCGGTTATACTGCGGTTCAAATCCAATCGAATTCTGAAGTTTTTAATAGGCTCAATTGTAATATTTCCGGAATAGTTTTCGGTGAAATTTTGTGTATAGAAATTGGATTGTCTGCTGTCTGTTTTCAACGCCCCTTGTCTTGCAAGGTCGTAGCGTAAATTAGGGTTTTGCACACCAAATACGAACGGCAATCCCGGCTGTAAGTGAGTGAAATTATTGCCAAAATAATCGGGTTTGTGGGCAAATCCTGGTAACTCCATGCCTGCTTTTTTCTGATAATTTAGCGACGCATTTTTTAGCATACTCACAAAATTTCCAACAAAAACTTTTGCTGGATTTGCTTTTTGAACGGGTTTGCCTTTTTCCAATGCGCTATTAAATCCAGTTTCTTCTTCCCCACCTTTTTTCGGAGGTGCGGGTGCTTTTTTGGGTTTTTCCAAATCGCGGAGCCATGGGATTTGACTATACAACTGGGTAAAGTTAAGTTGGCTAGTTATATTGATATCCTGACTATTTTGTATGCGATTACCTAAAGATTCAAATGCTGGTGGTGCTTGGTTCCATTCGTAGGCAGTGCTGTAAGTAACCGAGGTGTTTATCCAGCGCAACCACTTGATTTTTGAAAACGGCAGGGTATAGGAACCCGAAGCATTTTGTGTAAACCTGCTTGTTCTCCCGAAACCTTTAAATTCATTTAAAATAGAATCCCGCTTTGCTTCAGAATCTATTTTTCCAAATGGTTCTTGGATTCGAGCATTTACTTTGGCGTTGTAATTAATAGTAATAGACGATGTTAACGGCAGTACTAAATTGTAGTTCCTAACGATAGTGAAATTCTTATCGAATAAACGGGGGTTGATCTGTTTGAAGCTGTTGTTGTTTCTGGATTGTTGTTCCCCGTACAATCGGTTAAGTTGCAATTGCGTATTGAAGGAGCTTGGAATCAAGTTAAAATTGAAATCTCTAATCAATGCCAATTTACTTGATTTAATTTTCTTAAACGGTTTGATGTATTTGGTTGGGATGGCGTAGGAATAGCCCAAAGTTGCTTGGGTTGTTTTTAGGAAATATTCCTCAATTTGCTGGTTACGACGATAGTTGTTTTGATAGCTGTAACCGGCAACAAAATTCTTTCCACTCCAAGGTCTAAGTTTTACTCCGGTACTTCCAGCTCCGAATTTAACGTTGGCTAAATTGAAGCTATACAATGAGTTGTATTCTTCTGCTGCTTTTCGGATAGTTTCTCGCTGTTGGGCATCGGCAATTCCGTTTAGGAAATATTTTAATTCTAAATCGGGGTTTAATGGGAAGTATTTGGGCCTTACATAATTTTCGGAATAACCAATATACATCGGGATGGAAATTCCGGAGTTTTTAGGGAAGAACTTACCCAATTCTAAGTTGGAGGATATGTCGTAATTTAAATTGGTACTTAGGCTACGATCATTGAGTTTCTTGTCAACATCACCAAAACCGATGGTTCTAACGGTTCCAGCTAAGTTTAACATACCCAAGTCAGCCAATTGTGTTTGTACATTTGCTAGTGCCGCCCAACCGCCGCTGTTGTTAATATCTTTTACCCGTAATTCATTAAACCAAACTTCAAAACACTTGGGTGTTTGCGAGTTGTTTTTTACGCCGATCATCATAACTTTTAAGTTACTCATATCGGGTAAGCCGATTACGGAAATTTTACCTTTGGTACTGGAGGGTCTAATAAACGGAGCTGTCATTGGCCAGCCACTGTTTTGGCGGAGAATTTTGAGGTCGTAAAATTCTTGCATGGCGATATCAATGAAGTTAGCATCTGGCCAAATCATTTTATCGGCATTAGCCATATTTTGAGTTACCCGCCCACGGGTCATGGTTAAGGGTATTTCGTATTCGTAATAGTTGGAAGAAAGGTCTGTACCAAATCGAATAAATGCAGAAACTTCCCCATCTTCAACTTGCGTTCCATTGGATTCTTCGGCGTGTACAAACAGTTGCAAACGCTTGTAGTTCCGTACGTCGTAATTGCTGGTTTTGAATGCTGCTCTAGCATCACCTCCTTTTAAGTCGCATACCTGAACCGATAACGATTGCTCGTTTTCTTGTACCATTCCCAAGGAAGCCATGTTTTGCACCCGTTCAACGCCTGGAGGAACCTTATATGCAATGGGTGCCCGTTTGCTGTTTTCTTCCACGTTTACGGTGCTCACTACAAACTTGGTTCCATCGTTGGGGTCAATGGGTACAACAATTCCAGGTGTTTTCAAGGAATTTGTGTACCGTCTCCAATCCGCACGAACCATGTTGATATATCCCATTCTCAATATAGCAGAATCGTTAAATCCACGCATAATCATACGCATGAAACGGATGCTTTTGAAATCGGAAATATTGCCTACGGCTTTTTCAAATTCGCGAATCGGAATTTTTAACTGATACCAAACGATTTCGGCATCTTTACCATTTCTTAAGGTTACATTATTGCGAACAATATCGGCTACATAATTTCTGCCGATTTGCATTTCGTTCGCATTGATTTTTATTTTATACTGGTAATAATCTTCGTTTTGGTTCAAGGTGAAATCCCGGTTTACGTCCTCATCACTGGGAACAATCGTGCTTGATTTTGGCATGTCTGAGTACCTGCCTGTTAGTTTATCGGTACTGGAATTGCCTTGCAATCCCATGAATTTTCTGTATCTACCGATTATATCCGCATCCGCTGCGGTGTAACTTTCCTCTAGGTAGTGAACGAAGTTGTCGTTGGCGGGATCCGCAAATGCAGATTGATAAACCTTGGAGTTAGTTCCAAAATTCAATGCTAACTGTTTTAGATAAACACTATCAAAATGGCCCCGCTCTTGAATATCGTTCATTCCATCCAATCCCAAATCTTGGTTGCTAATAGCAGTGCTTTGGTTATCGAAGGCGTAGTTGATTTGTGGAGATTCTGGTACTATGGCAAAGGCGGTAGTGTCTGAGCTTTGGGCAGCAGCACTTGGATCTGGCAATCCGTTTTCAAACGATTTTCTTCGGTCAGGTAGAATGTCTTCGCTCACGCTTCCTAAATGCAGAAGTAATTCACCATTTAGATTTTTGTTGTAAAAGAAAGGATCGTACATCCATATCTCAATGTAAT
>CAYUNO010000219.1:0-4196 GCA_964446075.1 uncultured Flavobacteriaceae bacterium
TGGATGGCCGATTGGAATTGGGAGCTTTTGCAAGAAGGGTGATGCGATTTGGGCCTTTGGATGTGTTTTTAGATTTTGGGGTGTATTTGGTGCCTCCCCAATCGGATCGCATTATCGACTTAGAAAAAACGCAGTGGTTTTATAACGCTATCGGCACGCAATATCGAATCAACAACCATTGGTTGTTAATCCATCGATTGAAAGCACATTACCATGTTGCGGATTACATGGAGTTGGGCCTGTTGTATCAGTTTTGATGATTGTGATTTTATAAATACAATTATTTAAAATACACATAACAAATTACACCACTCGGAGAATACAATAAATCAATCGTAATTTATTGGTATATAACTACTTAGAAATTGCGGGGGGGGGGGGGGATTTTCAGATTTAAACAAAATCAACTCGGCTACGTAGTTGTTATCGTCTGTAGTGAAATTACGGAATGACGCCTGGAAATTGGGTTTATACAAACTATTGAAGACTTCAATTCTATCCAAAACAAGCTTGTTACCAAGCCCAGTGCTTTGGCCTTTTGAGCGAGCTCGCGGTACAGGGTTGGTGATACGAATTATAATTTGGTCAGAATCAATTTTGATTAATTCAAGTGTTATTTCTCCGCGTTTTTTTGAGGGCAATAGTCCATGTTTGATTGCATTTTCAACAAGCGGTTGAAGTATTAATGGTGGCATCAACCATTTGGATAAATCGGTTCGATTTGGAATTCTCACTACTACTTTTAATTCATTGTCATCCTCAAATCGAAGTTGTTCCATTTCGATGTAATCTTTGATAAATTTAATTTCTTCGTCTAGTCCAATAAGATCTTTGGTTGAGTTGGACAGAAAAACCCGGTTAAGTCTAGCCAATCTGGCGGTAACATCGATGGCTTTACGAGAATTATTTTGAACAATGAGGGATTGAATTAATCCCATAGAGTTATAGATAAAATGCGGATTGAAATTTAAACGCAGTGTTTGCAGTCTAAGTATAGCAATTCTCCGCTGTACAATAATTCTGGATTGTTTGATATTGAAATAGGCACCCATTGTAAATAAGACTAATAAAAATAGCATTAAATAAAAGGGGACATCAAAATAATAATCTACTACGCTAATCCATAAGGTACTAACGTGTTGATTTAAATTTTGTAAGGTAGCTATATACCGTCCGCGAGGAAGTGAATTAACCCAAAAACGATTGCCTCCTACAAAAAAGTACTGCGATTGTAATTTGGATTTTAAATTGAATAGATGCAAGGTATAGACGTACCGTGTATGTTTTAAATAATCATTACCGCGTATTGCTATTTGATAGTTTTGGGTTTCGTTAAGTTTGGTAACAAATTTTGGAATATGAGATAGGTCACTTTTACTATAAATTAAGTATTTAAATGGGCTTATTTCGTTATGAAAGAGATTGAATTTTTGTATTTCACTCCCTCGATTCAAGAAGAAATATTGATTATTTGATGGAATCAACTCGGATTCTCTGTAGTTACCGATATAGATTTGATTTTTTATCTTTATGTTTTTATCTTCAATTAATTCTATCTCCAATAAGTGAGTTGATGTTTGAAGTATAAAACTATTTTCCGTGCTGCTAAGTTTTGTAATATTAAAATTTCGGAATTGTTCGGTTAACGAGAGTTTGTTGATGTAAACAAGATGTCTCTTTTTTGCATCAATACGAAAAAACAACAGCGAATTGGCGTGTTGGAGCAATAAATGCTGGTTTGTAATTGCAAAATTGGCATAGAAAAAGTGCTGGGTTTTACCCACTAATTTTAACGGATAAACGGTGTCTCCTTCGGTAATAAAAAATCCTTTTTCTATTGAGTGGTAAATTCCAAAATGGGAATTATGTGACACGGCATCGGCCATGTGTAAAAACGGGAATCGCTTAATTGTATTTGTTTGGGAGTTGTATAAACCCAATGGCTCATACATGGGGAATAACCAGTGTTTGTGTTGTAAGGAAATCGACATTTGTGAATGCAGCGATTCATTTACTCTTATGGGGATATTGTTGGTTGGGTTATTTAAATCGATACGGAATATTCCATCTCGGCCGATAACGTAGAGCCAATGGTTATCAACTAAAACATCCCTTATTTTTTCAGGAATAGAAATGATTGTATGGGAAAGCGAATGATGATTATCTGTATTGGTAATGGAAAGCGTATCGTTATGCCAGCAAAAAAGGAAATTGTTTATGGCTTTTTTATTCCCTTTTAAAATGGGGGAATTAAAATTTTCGAATTTCTGATTTAGAAGAAAAATACCTCCGGTGTTGGTAGCGATCCATAGTTTGAGATTGTTGGGGTCATAGGTTGTAGCCCAAATGGATTGATTCCAGGTAGGGCTAGGTACAACGGTTTGTTTTGAATCATGAATTATGAGTCCACCGGTTTTAAAATTGTCTACATTTCCTGTGGCTGCATAGATATGGTTTTTTGTTTTTACCCAATCCCAAATAGCAAAATTATCTTCCCGATTGTGTTTGATTTGATAGCAAACTACCTGGTCTTTTTTATCCCAAACGAAATACTCGTTTACTCCCCCAAAGAAGATATCCCCGTTAATTTCTAAGGAAGTAAGACAGGGGAATACATAGTTTTTAATCTGATTTTCTTTATTAACGATTTTCGATTTAACTGTTTTGGTAATATCGGACCAAACCCCCGTTGCTTGTTGCTGCCAGAGTCCGTCATAACCATAGGTGAGTACGTGCAACTGGTTGTTTCGAATAAAAATATCCATTGGTTTTGCTGGATTCCCATCTTCATCCAAAATTGAACGCGTGTAGAAAATAAGTTTTGCTTGTAAGTTCGACAATTCAAAGACTCCCAAACCGGTGATTAAAAAAATCCTATTTTCTAAAATCCGTATTCTTCTAATTTTGGGTAAGTTGGAATAGGGAAAGAATTTAATAAGACTTCCAGATTTATGATTAAAGATAAACAGTCCTTTGTTGTAGGAAGCAGCAATAAAGAGGGTATCATGAATGGCTATATCCCAAATTTGTTGGTTTTGTAATTGGTTTTGAATTTTCTGGTAATTGGAATTGAAATTCGGGGCAACATGCAAGCCGGCATCTGTTGCTACCAAAACAGTTCCGTTGTCATCTAATAGCACTTTACGAGTTGAAAGTACAGGTAAGCCATCGGATAGTTGAATTTCTGGCAGCATACCTTTGTTTTGCCCAAAAACCAAGGGCAAAGACAAAATAAAACAGTAAAATACGAAAAGTTGTTTACTTAAAAATAACCGTATTGCTGTTGCAGTTGTTTTCTGCCTGTCTTGGATAGTGCTATTTGTTTGCCATTGGATAGCCATACGGAATTGCCCTTGAAGCTGGATATGGTAGATTGTGGTACGATATAAGATCGATGAATTCTTGTGAAATTTTCCGGCAGCAAAGGAAGTAAAGCTTTTAGAGTTTTTGAAACTATGTAATTTTTATTTGCTGTTACGATTTTGGAATAGGCGCCGGCCGCCTCAATAAATTGTACATCTTTTAAGGGCACAATGATATTTAAGCCACCTTCTCTAACCACCATGGAGCCTTGAATTTCTTTTGGTTCAGCAGCTATAGATTCGGTTTCTTCCTGCTCTTCATACACCATCCTATCCCTTAATTTACCAACCATTAACTCAAAATCAGAAGCCAGAATCGGCTTAAGTAAATAGTCAACCACATTGATTTTAATGGCTTGTAGCGCGTACTCCGGGTAGGCGCTAATTACTACAATTAAGGTTTCTGGATTTAGATATTTGGCAAGTTGCAGTCCTTTTTCGCCTTTCAATTCAATATCAATGAAAGCCACGTCAATGGAATTACTGGCTAAAACCTTTTGTGCTGAATCGATGGAGTTCACCAAATAGATGTAGCCAAAAAGATCCGACGCATATTCTTTTAAGAAATATTCGGCCATGTCTCGGCCCGATTTTTCATCGTCCAAAACCAATGCGCTAAAGCTGCCAGTTCCTCTGATACCTTTCATAAATGATAATTGTAAAGATAAATCAAAATAGGGTATCAGTGGGTCAATGCATTTACCAATGCAAAAAGATTTTGGCGAATCATGCATAAAAAAGGGATTATGGATATTTTTGTACACGTCTATGGCAGAAATTGTGGAACTAAATCAGGGAGCTCTTTCTATAAAAATTGCGTTGAAAGGTGCAGAG
>CAYUNO010000220.1:0-4177 GCA_964446075.1 uncultured Flavobacteriaceae bacterium
CCGTGAACTGTTTTCTGCACCGTCAGTAAAAATGGCTACCGATACTTTGATTTTATCCTCCGATATTTGTTCGGAATGCAAAATGTTTTCCAACTTCGTTATGGCCGTGCCCATGGCGTCAAATAACGGGGTAGAACCACCCGGATAATACTCTAAGGTTTGGATACTTGCATTCTCTTTTACCGTGGTTAATGCAAGTCGTTCAGTAATTGTGGAGCCTTCAAACGTGTATACGTTCATGTGCTGCACCAAATTAGGGATTTCCTTAGCGTCCGTTAAAATGCTACCTACCATTCCATTAAAACTCTCAATGGTTGCATTCCTAAGGCTAGACATAGAACCACTTTCATCAATTATTAATAATGTAATAAAATTGGGATGATCTTTGGACAGTTCGTAACCTGTGCTTTCCATGGTTCTTCTACGATTGCTGCGGCGATTGTAATCGCTGTTGTTTTGGTTTAGTAAATCGAAATTCATATGTTTTTTTATTTGGTTTTATTGATTAGAGCGGATAGTAAACCGGGGTTATCACGCAGTATTGCCGATAAATCCGATAAATTTTCATTAACAAAATTAGTAGCCCAATTAGCGATACTTGGATTTTCACAACCTTGTAAATCTCCTGTTGCTGATCGGTAGTAAAGTCGCTCTTGATTGAACAGGGCAACCGGGCTTGATAAGCTTTTATAGTATTGAATTATTCTGTTGTAACAGTCAGGTCTAAAAAGATTTTTCCTTACTGCCTTGGCGAATACTCGATTTGAAATATCGATTGATTTTTTGTTGGCCGAAATGCCCATGATGGTCGCCTCATCCGGCTCGGAAATGAACATGTCTGTATGGAATCCGCCTAGTTGGTGACGTTCAAAAAAAGCCTTGGCATAGCACCAAATACCCACGACTTCTTTTTCCGCTAAAAGTGTAGCGAATGAATCGTCAATAATGGTTTCGTAATAGTTTAATAATCCGTTGTGGTACCCATGTCCTAATAAGACTATACGCTGGTGTTCGTGAATTAGTGTTTTGAGTTTATCCGCTTCAAAACCTTCTTTGATTTCAGTGAATCCCCGATCTCTGTAAATTTCACAGAGAAAATCTGTACTTGGGTCCTTTGGGTGAATGACGAGTGTCTTCTTTTTCATGGTTTACCTATTTATTTACTTACCTCACCCCTTATAGGGTGAGTAAATAAATAGGTAAAACCTTTTACGATTTTGCGAGAATTTGAGTAGGAATTAATTAGTTTAATTAACTCTGCAACTCAGTAAAAACTCCTATCTATTCCCAATTCACTTCAATCGCCACTTCGTTTCGTCTGTTTACCACATCCCAAGGAGCATTATACCCCATATACATATAACTTCCTTTTGTAGAAATATTCTGTTTGGTTAATTCCTCTTCAAGGGTTTTGCAGTATTTCTTAATGTCATTATCGGATGAAAAGCCACCGTATCTTAATACTGCCAGCACCTTAGCGCTTTCCTCCATAATCGCAACGTTGTTGTTCGCGGGCTTAGGTAGCTGATCCTTTGAATACTGTTTAGGCATAACAAAGTACATAGAAGCAGAATCGCCCATCGACATAACAACCGGTGCAGTCATCGCAATTTTTTGATTGCCTTCATTCCCTCCGAAAATATAATTGGCAATGGTTCTGAAGCCATTACTTCCAGCGTTTTCAAATGAGTTGTTGCTTAACGAAGTCTTCGCTACTACCATGTTGGGGTACTTGCGGATTTCCACATCTCCGTATTTTTTTAAAACGGTATATTCGGGAGTTTCAATGCCTTTATTGCTGAACGAAGTCACAACCAAAACGATTATTACCAATACAACCAACGATCCAACAATCCATAAAATTTTACTCATCTTATGAAGTTAACAATCGAACGCATTTTTTGCTTGAAGTGTTGTAGTGAAATAACTTATTAGATCTCGTTTGGGGTTAAACGAATTGGTTAAGTTGATATAACTGGATTACAGCAAATGGGTAGAGTTGAAGCATATCGGAACGTATTTCATTTATATGCTTTTTGAATTTCCTATTTCCTAGTATGTCTTAAAATCGTATATCTAGACCACTGAAATACGTATTTAATGCAATAGAAAATGGCGAAGAAGAAGCAAAGAAAACTTAGTGTGAAAAAGGTGATATTCCAGCCCATGATAAACTTCGATTCTCTTCCCGATGCATTAATCAGTAATGGGCTTAATAACAATGCAAATCCTTCAAAATTGTCACGGATTTTTTCCTCCGTTTGTCTTAGCTGCAAATCCAATTGCTCCAACGTTTTTTTAGGTCTCAACGATTTTGCTGAATCTACAGGAAGATTGGCAGTGATTGGTGTATTGGTATTCCGTGTTTTTACATGGGATGAGATGAAATAAGAATTTTTAACAGCATCTTCTGCATAATCAAATGAGGTTTGGTTCCTCGTTTTGCGTAACCCAGCGCTAGTCATACACGCGTTTAACCGCTTTGTTTTTGCAGATAGTGCTGCAGATTGGCCTTGAGATAAATCCAATGTCTGCTGCAAAAAACTGTTTGAGTTCTTATTGGAATTTTGGTTGGGTTTCTTCCCGTTTGATATCGAAAGAGTATTGCCACCATTATATATTTTGGAATTCCATGAAATATTGATCCCCTTACTGTGATATTTCGGTACGATGCTGCAACCCGAAATCACAATCATCAGCATAGCTAAAATATAAATTCTTCGCATGTTTCAAGAATCTCTACTTTTTCTAAGAGTTGCTTACGGATTTATGCAACTGATTACAAATATTTTACGGATTTATGCAATCGGAAATATCAATGTTGATTTACCATTTTACTCAATATACTGAGTGATTTTACTCAATAGATTGTGTAATTTCCATTTTGAGGAATTCATGCAGTGTTTTTTGGAGGGTAGGCTGTGGTCCTGCTCCTTTTGTGTATCGTATGTTGTGAATCTTCCAGCTCCCTTTTTCATGGATCATTTCTACCGTGTCTCTCCAAGTATAGTTATCGTATTGCTGGTTGCAAAACTTCACCGTAATTAAAGCATGTAAATAGGAGTTGATTTTAGAATTGCATTTATTTTGATGAATCGATATTCCCTCAATCGAATGGCTTGTGCTACCTTCCAATAAACTTGTGAAGATATCCCCCTCAATCATTAAGGGTTTATCGGAAGAGCCTAACGCTTTGAGCCTGGCAGAATCAGTGCGCTGAATTATGCTACTTTTCTGTAGAAGTGCCACCAATTCAGAACTCAAAAAACGCAGATTCGCGAAGCGGTAATTTCCTATAGGTTCTGCGGCATAGAAGGAGTCTATGGCAGCGCATATGGCGTGTTGTTCATTTTTAGATTTATTGCAACCAATGAATAGTAGTATTGAGCTTACTATAATTATGAGGTACCTGTTTATCATATCGTTATTATAAATTAATCGAACTTTTATTATTCCTTTAGGATGTTACAAAGTTGAAATTCCTTGTTTTCGTTCTTCAAATAAAATCCTTTACCTAACATGTCGGTCTGGAAGTAACGTTGGTTATATTTCCCCTTGGAAAGATTGAACGTTTCCTCGGGATAGTAAACCACGGTATGGCCGAATATTTGAATGATTGATTCTTCCAAATTTCCTTTATTTACCTGCATCATATCGTTTGGGCGCAACCAAATTGGGGATTGACAGGGATCGTCGCCAAACGGATTAAAGCCATTAAAATCAAATTGTAATGGGCGAATCTCGAAAAATCGTGAGATAATATCGGCAAGTTCAGAGGCAGATAAATTTGCCCAATCAGGTGAATTAAATTCTCGATTTAAAAAATGTTCCAACCAAACAATGGATACACCAGCATGTGTGCACAATAAATCGTGGTAGGCATAGGCAATTTGCAATTGGGAGAAATGGGTTACCAATGCACGTTGGTACTTCTTGGCCATGTAGGGGAGAAAACCAGAATAGGGTTCCCGTTTGAACCAAGGCATGTAGTGAAAATCGTGGTTGCCGAATAGCAATATTGCCTCTTGTTTTGATGCTGCAAGCGAATTTTTAAATGCAACGATATCTAGGAAGTTACTCAGTTGTTTCGGCCCGGCAATTTTAACCTGTCCTTTGCTATCAAAATAATCCCCATAAAATATAAAAACATCGGCTTGCGACTCTTGTTCTACAATTT
>CAYUNO010000221.1:0-4175 GCA_964446075.1 uncultured Flavobacteriaceae bacterium
ATCGTCTTTTGCATATTCTTGCAACATTTCTACGGAAACTGTATCCTGATAGAAGTAACCCGATGCATACAAGGTTTTACCTACCGAATTTTTAGCGATCTTGAATTGGTGGTCGAAATCTACAAATAAATCGTCCGCCGCAGTTTTGTATTTGAACCAACATCCTTCTGTTTGGCATACGGCTGTGGAAGTACCTTTAACTACCACGCTTTTTGTATGCGATTGCCAATTTGCCAATGCCGAATCAATGTCGATGGCAGTGGTTTTGTCAAATTTCGCACCGTATACTCCAGTGTCGTTTTTTGAACTATCAGTTTGACTACTAGAGGATTGGCTGCAAGAGCCCAAAAATAGACCTGAGGTAGAGATTGCGAAAATGGCTAATAGGGTATGGAAGAATGTCTTTCTCATGATACAAAGTTATAATTTATTTACTTTCATTCTCGTTAATTTTACGATGGGTATTTCGGATGCAGTAATTGCCTCTTAATTTTCTGGGGACAAAAATGTAATTGGAGTGCACTACGATACGTTTGGTTTTATAAAAATTAATAAGGCCGAGGCATTAAAGCAGTTTTCTGAGGCCGGGCTTGTTTTGGAATTGCCAGAGATTGGTGGAAAGTTGGAATTATAAGTTATCGGAAAGTCGGAAAATTTCTTCGCATAATTGCCATTTTTCATTGGGTGGAAATCCAGGAATTGCTTGTTGAAAATTCCACATAATCGTTTCCCATTCTATTACTTTGGAATTGTTATTATCGAGGGTCGATTTGTTTTCGAAACTAAATTCATCGGTGGTTGTAAGATGCATGATGAGTCGATTGGATATTCGATAAATTACGCATTCCTGAATACCTGAATCGGTAATGGATTTTATAATTTCGGGCCAAACATTTCTGTGGTATTCTTCGTATTGGGAAATTAGATTGGGATCATTTTTTAAATCTAGGGCGAGTACGTAAGTTTTCATGAATTTTTGTATTTTACAACTTTGGGTTGTGGATTCTTTAGATTGATTTAATGATTCTGTATGAGAAATAGCCGATGTAAGCGAACGCTATTAGGGGCAATACAAAAGCGTAGTTGAGACCCCAGGAATCGGAAATGAGCCCCATAGCAGGGGGAAGTAGTGCGCCTCCGCCGATGGTCATGATCAGTAATGACGAAGCCAATGGAGGGGGATTGGGTATTTGTTGAAGACTAATGGAAAAAATAACGGGAAACATAATACTCATAAACAATTGTGCGAGAATTAAACAATACAATCCGGATATTGGTGATTGAGTATTGGCTGTAATGATGGCGAAAGCGGTTAATGTGGCAGCAGAGGAGGCACAAATTTCAAGGAGTTTTGGAGCGGTAATGTATTTCATGAGGGCGCTACCAACAAATCGTCCTATCATAAACAACAGTAAACCGATAGAAAGCAATACGGATGCGTCACTTTTAGACATCGTTGAGTATTCTTGGCTATATCGAATAAAGAAACTGCCAATTCCGATTTGTGCACCCACGTAAACTGCAAGGGCAATCATGCCGAGTTTGAAGTTTTTATTTTTTAATAGGTGTTTTATTGTGCTTAGAATTGGGACTCTGGAATTTGCTACTTGGCTTTGTTGGTTGTAAATACCTTCATGAGGATTAATATCTGGATGAGTAGCTAAGTGGTCTACAGATTCTTGAGGGTTTGTTTGAATGGTTGCAGTTGTTGATTCTTTGGTGATTTTGAAAAAGAAGGAAATTAGGAGCAAGACAAAAAGAATGAATGCCGCGACCCAGAAATACGTGAGAAATACGGGTAATGCAAGGTCTTCCAATAGTTCGCTGTAATGATAAGAAGGCGATGTGGCTTGGATTTGTTTCAATTGGTCAATTGTAATTTTGGAAAGTTCTGGGTTGCTAAAAATTACTTGACCTCCAAAAAAAGCCGCTAAAGTTGCCCCTAGGCCATTAAAGGATTGTGCTAGGGTGAGTCGTTGACTTGCGGTTGAAGCCTCGCCCGATATTGCTACTAAAGGATTGGCCGAGGTTTCTAGAAGGGTTAAGCCGATGGCTAAAATAAAAAGGGAGAATAAGGCGAGAGGAAAAATCCACGCTAATGTTGCATATCCAGTGGTAATTGCCCCCATGGCAAACAGCAATAATCCAATTTGGATACCTCGTTTATAACCTAACTTTTGAATTATAAATCCTGCGGGGATGGCAAACAAGGAATAGGCGATATAAAATGCAGAATCGATCCAAGCCGACTGGAAGTCGGATAGTTGAAACAGTGTTTTTATTTGTGGTATGAGGATGGGGTTGAGGTTATGAGCGATTGCCCAGCAGAAGAACAGTAGGCATAGGAGAATGAAGTTTTTATTCATTGAATGGGGTGTGATTAGAGTAATTACTTATGAGAAATATTTTGGGTGTAATTGGATAGCGATAGTGGTTTTGGGGGTGGAAGTTTCGGTTAAATTAAAAGTTTAATTGAGTTTGGTGGATTTTTAATAGGATTTTGAATTTTCTCTTGGCGATTAATATTGAATTGTATTGGCGAATAGAATTTCAAGGATTGTTTTATTTTCTAAAAACCGCTTGATTTTCGGCGAATTTTTATGGATAGGGCATTGGGGATTGGTTTTTCAGCAAAGGCCACAAGGTAGCCGCCGCCGCCTGCGCCGGAGACTTTGTAGCCCAAGGCGACATTGGGTAATTGCTTAATGGCTTCTTTCAAATTTGGGGTTAACATATTGGGGAACATGGCAATTTGGGCTTCAAAGCTCCGGGTCATGGCTTGGCCAAAGCGCAATGCATTGCGCTCGCAGGCGGCGGCATACAATAAATCCGCGGCCTCCGCTAAAGCTCCGGCCTCGGCCGGGCTCACCCTAATATCAGACAATACAGCATACCCGTCTACTCGTTCGCCCAATGGAATCAATTGGATGTGCGTTTCCAAAAATTCTAGAATTGTCTCATCGTGTTGACTCTCTATACTTTCCGGCCAATAATCTCCGCAATAATGTAATTTGTTTAATCCCGGAAAAACCAACCCAATGGCATCTTGGGAACCTGCAATTTCTTTTGTCCCAGGCGGATTTTCAAAACAAAACAACTGTTTGGCTAGTAACTCACGATCTCCCAAGGGTAAATCATACTTCCATAATGCCTGGGCTGCCTTTCGAGTGCTGGAAGCCATCCCGCTTCGATTGTTGAATACGTGCGTTGGCTCAATCGAAATAGTAACCACAGACCCCGCATGTTCCTTACTTACAAAGGGTTGATCCAACCATCCTCCCGCTAAATCCAATCGATATGGAATATTGCATTCTCTCCGCAAATCAGTAGTGCTCCGTGCAATTAAATTATTCTCGGGAATTCTATCTAAAACCAAATAGTCTATACCCAAGGATTGCATCAGTTCTCGTTTCTCTTGGGAGTCTCCGTCTGCGTTAACAATGAATATTTCCGGACGTATATCCCTTAACTCGGGTAAAAAATCTAGGTGTCCGCTGCCCCGAGAAATTCTAACTTCCGTAACCCATCGCACAGCCTGCAACATGTATTTACGCTCATTCTCCGGAATCACTGGATATCGGCCCTTCAACGCAAACACCGTTTCATCGCTGCCTGCACAAACTACCACCTCTCCGTATTCCGCCGCCGATTTCAAAAACGCCACATGTCCGCTGTGCAACATGTCGAAGCACCCCGAAACCATTACTTTTCCCATTACTTTTTCCGTGTTATATTTCCGCAAATTATGCAAAAACTTTTCAAGCCGTTGCAATTTTCGCAAGGAACTTCCTTTCTCAATCAATCCTATTGTACTTTCGTCCCCATGCAAATTTTCCGCCCGTTATATAATTGCACTTGGTTTGTAATATTTATTCTTATTACCACACCTTCATTAAGTGCTGCCTCGGCGGTAAGTATATCCCCAAAAAGCAGTAGTGTGAGTAATTCAATCGTTAAAAGAGCCTCTACTAAAAGTTCAACTGTTAATAAAATCTATCTCCAAAGTTCTGAAGTTAACAAAGTCCTAAACCAGAGCTTAATACTTAAGAAAGTTTATAATTTAAACTCCAAAGGTGAAAATAACATATATCGAATCTCAGAGGAACCGAATCCGCCGAGATTGGAGTGGTTTGCCAACGCCAAACTTGGAATATTTATTCATTGGGGAATCTACG
>CAYUNO010000222.1:0-4152 GCA_964446075.1 uncultured Flavobacteriaceae bacterium
TGAAACCTGTTTCCGCTAAGAATACGGGATTTTTGTCTTTGTCGAACGCGATGTTGTTCTGACGATATTTCATAAAGTCTTTTAAATCAGCCTCCGAGCCACTGATCCAACAAGCCTTGTGTATGGAACGAGGTTCAAATCTACATTTTGCTCCGTATTCATGTTCTAAACGATATTGGAGTACTTCAAATTGCAGTTCACCCACAGTACCCACGAATTTCCGGTTTCCTAATTCTTGTACAAACAAACTGGCCAAACCTTCGTCCGTTAATTGTTCAATTCCCTTTTCTAATTGCTTACTTTTCATGGGGTCTGTATTAATCAGTTCCTTGAAAATTTCTGGGGAAAACGAAGGGATGCCTTTAAACATGAATACTTCTCCTTCGGTAAGGGTATCTCCAATTTTAAAGTTTCCGGTGTCGTACAGCCCCACCACATCGCCCGGGTACGCATCGTCCATCACCTCTTTCGACTGTGCCATGAACATGTATGGGTTGGCAAATTTGAATTGTTTTTCTAGTCGAACGTGTTTGAAGTTTTTGTTTCGTTCAAATTTACCGCTGCAAACGCGTAAAAAGGCAATTCTATCGCGGTGACGTGGATCCAAGTTGGCGTGTATTTTGAAAATAAATCCGCTAAATTTAGTTTCTGTAGGTTCAACCATACGTGTGCTCGTGGCACGTGGCTTTGGATTAGGGGCAATTTCGATGAAGGTATCAAGCATTTCTTGAATTCCGAAATTGTTCAAAGCAGAACCAAAAAATACGGGTGCTATATTTCCAGAGAGATAATCTGCTTTGTCTATTTCCCCGTAAACGCCATCGATTAATTCAACATCTTCTCTGAGTTTTGAAACGTCTTTGGGTGGTAGCAATGTATCTAGTTGAGTATCGGAAAGACCTTCAATTTTTATAACGTCATCGGCGAGTTTTGTTTTTGTTGATTCAAATAAATTCAAGGATTGTGTAGGCAATAAATAAACTCCTTTGAAGTCTCTACCGCCATTAATTGGCCAACTCATGGGGTGAACGCCTATATTCAATTTACCTTCTAATTCTTCTAGTAAATCAAATGGATCTTTACCGTCCCGATCCATTTTATTAACGAAAATGATAACCGGGGTATCTCGCATTCTGCATACTTCCATGAGTTTTTCTGTTTGTTCCTCAACCCCTTTCACGCAATCTACAACCAAGATAACGCTGTCTACCGCAGTTAGTGTTCTGTAGGTATCTTCAGCAAAATCCTTGTGACCGGGAGTATCCAAAATGTTTACCATTTTGTCTTTATATCCGAAGGTCATTACCGAAGTGGCCACCGAAATGCCTCGTTGTTTTTCGATTTCCATAAAATCGGAGGTGGTGGCTTTATTGATTTTGTTGCTTTTTACCGCACCCGCTGTTTGAATTTGTCCTCCAAATAGTAGGAACTTTTCTGTAAGGGTAGTTTTACCTGCATCCGGGTGAGCGATAATTGCGAAAGTTTTGCGTTTTGAAATTTCTATTTCGTAAGCCATAAAGTAGCGGTGCAAAGGTAAGGTTTAATCGCAGATGGTTTTAGGGGAGCAGGGATTTGAAAATTAATTGTTTAATAATTAATTACAAATCCACATTGTTAGGAAATATTAATTAATTACAATTGTATTTTGATTTTATTGAAATTTTTAAACCATAATAAAGATTCTAATAAATTCAAACAATCAAGTAAATATAGGTGGGTATCAGTGTAGTTTTTGATTTTTAAACGAAAAAAATCTTTAACTTTGAAATTATGGGAAAGAAAATACTTTCAATTATTATTCTGTACGTTATGTTCACCATTAATGGAGTTAATGGCCAAACTTGGACATCGTGGTATGGTAATGGATCTACAGCGATTACCTCTGCTGCAGCGGATTCATCAGGTAACTATTGGTTTGGGACTATGGGAGATGGACTTTTGGTGAAAGCGGGTTCAACATGGGAAAATTTCAATCAGTATAATTCCCAATTTGGTTCCAATAATGTAAAGTCGGTTGCGGTAGCTCCCGATGGAAGTATTTGGGCGGCTACCGATTCAGGTTTATTTCATACCAAAGGGACCGGATGGGAAGTATTTACAGATAAAAATAGCAGCTTTGAAGATATAGCGGTTGAAAAAGTTGCTATCGGAAAAAACGGAGAAATTTGGGCAATACAATGGCCTGGTATACATCGATATAAAAATGGTAATTGGACAAAATATACCGAATCCACTCATCCCGGATTCTACAACGATTATCCAATTACTTTGGGTGTAGATAATAATGGAGTATGTTGGGCTGCGGGATACGGTTACGAGATGTGGAGTTTTGATGGTACAGCTTGGACAACTAGGAAAAATTTAGGATTAGATACGGTTGATTATGTTGAGATATATTCCATTGTATTCGACAAAAACAACATTCAATATGTAGGTACCCAAAATCATGGGTTGTACCAAATAAAATCGGATACCACCGTTCAGTATTTAGGTGGAGATATGGGTTTTTATTTAAATCAGGTGAACGATTTGATGGTTGCTCGCGATGGAAAACTTTGGATTGCGGGTGAGGGCGGAGGAATAGCTATCTATGATGGACTGAGTTTTAGCAATCAAACACCCAATGAAGGTCTGGGATCGGACAGAGTTGCTTGTCTTGCTGGAAATGCTTCGGCAATAGCCGCAGTAAATTCAGAAGATGGAGTTTCTTTTTATACCTCCGGTAGCTGGGAGTTTTTCAATCCAAATAAAATCGGCTTATTTACTACTTCGGGCATTTATTCTTTGTCAAAAGATAAAAGTAATAACGTATGGGTAGGTGGAAACGCGGAAATTGCTAAATACGATGGTACTAATTGGACGGTCTACCGCTCCAATGGTACGGGAATTCCCAACGAAGTGATAACCTCAATCAAATTTGATTCTAAGAATAAAGTATGGGTTTCTTCGTACCGCGGTTTGGCTGAGTTTGACCAATCGGCAAATTCTTGGAACAATTACGATGTAGCTACCAATGGGTTCCCATCGGACTTCATATACGATATGGATATTGATTCAAAAGATGTGTTGTGGTTGGCTACAGACAGTGGGTTAGTGAAATTTGATGGCATGAATGTTACCAATTACAACAAGGCTTCGGGCAAGTTGATTGTAGACGAGGTTTCAACTGTTTACGTAGATAAAAATGATAAAGTTTGGGCCGGTACCTGGGGCGGTGGGTTGGTTTCCTTTGACGGTACTACTTGGTCAAAAATCATGAGATCAACTACCGGTTGGGCTTCGGATTACATAACATCCATTTCAACGGATAATAATGGTAATTTATGGGTAGGAACTTTTGGTGGATATGCCACGTTTGACGGAACAAATTGGACAGCGGTTGCTTCTACCAGCTTGCCAAATAAAGCAGAATACATTGTAGATATCAGCTTTGATATCAATAATGATCCTTGGATTTCTACCGATTTGGGGGTTGTACATGGACTACCCACTGGAAATGTTCTGTATGTTTATCCCAGCAAGCCATTGGCCGATAATTTTACTTACCAAACGTTAAATGTAGGAAAGGATATATGGTTTGCTTGTAATATGGTATTAAGTAGATTAGCTGATGCAGTTAGTTTACGTCCTTCTGCAGTTCGTAATTTCGAAATGGTAAAAATTTCGATTAATCCAAATCCTGTTAAACAGGGAATGGATTTAAATCTTGCAATCACAGGAATTGAGAAACTTTCAAGTACTGAAATTCAGATTGTAGATGCTTTTGGTAAAGTGGTAAAAAATATAGTTGTCAAAAGCAACGATTTTAGAAATGGGGAGTCTATTTCTATAAATTCCTCTATGCTTTCTCCAGGAATGTATACATTATCTGTAGACGGTGTGCCATCGGGCAGTAAGTTTTTAGTTATTCGTTAATCTTGATTTAATTGTGTGTAAAAAGGCTGCTAAATGCAGCCTTTTTGTTTTAGAGTACCTGATTATTTACATGGAATTAATGTCTGTGTAGGCGAAATGTGGGAATTTATCACGAAATTTGCGGACTTTTTAGTCCCAACATGTCATTAGCACTTAAAAACATTGCCATTATCGCTCACGTTGACCACGGAAAAACAACCTTGGTAGACAAAATGCTCTATCAATCTCGTTTGTTTC
>CAYUNO010000223.1:0-4114 GCA_964446075.1 uncultured Flavobacteriaceae bacterium
GGTTCTGGACCCATTCAAGAAGCCGGATCGGACAATCATTATTCATTTTTTAGTGGACATGCGGCATTATCGGCGTCGTTAGCCACTACAGCATTATTAGCTACATATAAGAATTATCATGGTTCGACATTAACGTGGGGCAAGGCAACGGCGATAACCGGTGCAGCACTAGCTTTATCAACGGGGGTTTTGCGTATATCGGCGGGAAAACACTACCCTTCCGATGTTTTAACAGGAATTTTAGTTGGATCCGGTATAGCGTTAATTAATACACTATTGCATGAAACAAAATAATGTAGTTGCATTTTTCAGCTTAAGTTTTTCTCTCTTATTTTTTATTTCTTGTGGTGGATTTTTATCCAAAAATCATAACAATTCTGAAGAGAAAAACGACTTAACTTCCAATAAAAATAAAGAAATTCGCACTATGAGTTCAAACGAAAAATCCCAGGGAAATGAAACTGCAGTTTTAGCCGGGGGTTGCTTTTGGTGTTTAGATGCAGTTTATCAAAAATTAGAAGGGGTTACGGCCATTGAGTGCGGTTATAGCAATGGCACCAAAAAGAATCCTACCTATGAAGAGGTTTGCTCAGGAACAACAAAACATGCCGAAGTTGTTAAAATCACGTACGATACCAACAAAATAAGTTACCAAGAATTATTGGAGGTATTTTGGAGAATTCACGATCCAACAACGTTGAATCGACAAGGGAATGATATTGGCACACAATATCGTAGTGGAATTTATTATCAGAATGAGGCGCAAAAAATCATTGCCTTAGCCAGTAAAGAAGCTGTTAAATCCTCTGGATTATGGGAAGGTAATATTGTTACAGAAATTATCCCTTTAGAAAATTATTATGCGGCAGAAGACTACCATCAGGACTACTTTACTAACAATCCAGAAAACCAATATTGTGTTTACGTAGTAGGAGCTAAAGTAGAAAAATTCAAAAAAGACTTTAAAGACAAATTAAAAAAGTAAAATTGTTAGATCTAAATTACCAATGAACTAACAATTCAATCCCAATCACTATCGACTAGAAGTAGGGTTATTTGTACGTTGTACTGTAGGTATCCCAGTCTAACACTGAAAGATCTTTAACCTTTCGTTTTATAACCTAGACCTTGTAGAAAAGTCTTCACTTTGGCGTGCAAATCGCCTTGAATTATTATATCCCCGTCTTTTGCTGATCCTCCCACTCCGCAGTGATTCTTCAATTTTCTTTCTAAATCTTTGAGATCGTTGGATGAACCAATAAACTCCTTAATTACTACACAAGGCTTTCCATTCCGCACCTCTCTCCTAACATATAACACTTGCTGGGAAGCCGATAGGGTTACTTGATCTTCCGATTCTGAATTATACGAGAAATTGGGATCCGTTGAATAGACAACTCCGTTCTTATTTTTATTCTTATTACTCATATATCCACCAATTGCAACTACAAAAATTATTTACGAATTATTACTCCCGCCACGGCTTGCGCTTGTGGCATAATCACTAAATCATTAATATTTACGTGGGGTTTTCTACTCACCACCCAAGCAACGGCATCGGCAACATCTTCGGCCACCAAATTTTCAAACCCCTGATAAACAGCCTTTGCTCGCTCAGTATCTCCTTCAAAACGAACAATTGAAAATTCCGTTTCGGCCGCTCCAGGATGAATTCCTGTTACTTTAATGCCATGTTCTGCTGTTTCGATTCGCATGGATTTAGAAATCGCATCCACCGCAAATTTGGTAGAGCAATACACATTTCCCTTATCGTACACTTCCTTGCCTGCTATGGATCCGATATTAATTACGTGGCCAGACTGTCTCTCTATCATCCCCGGTAATACTTGCCTGCTAACGTATAACAACCCTTTTACATTGGTATCAATCATAGCATCCCAATGGGCAATATTCCCATCAAATATTTTTGATAACCCTTGTGCTAATCCGGCGTTGTTCACTAAAACATCAATGGTTTTCCATTCATCCGGCAAACAATTAAAAGCACTTTGAACCGATTCGGCATTTCTAACGTCCAAAATAACAGGTAAAACATCGGCTCCTTTAGCTTTAAGTTCTTCCGTAACCTTTTCCAAACGTTCGGCCCGCCTAGCCATAATTATTAAACGATAGCCCAACCCAAATAGAGCATGAGCAGTTGCCTCTCCAATTCCACTGCTGGCTCCAGTAATACAAGCAATTTTAGACTGATTCATAAACGATTAAAATGACTTTATTGATTCGATGCTTTTATCAGCATATTGGGAGTAAAAACGATATTCCGAGTACTTCTAGCTGTTGCGAACAATTCAAGTTTCAAGCGAAAAACCATGGACATATAAAAAAATCGGCGTACCCATTCCTTCCAAAAAGGAGTAACTCGCATAAAACTAGGTATAACCTCAACATTTGAAAATCCAACGGCCATCAAAACTTGCTGAGCCGAAGATGCATTCAAATAATTTTCATGAGTAAAATCGCCATTGGCAAAAACCGTAGCGATGGGTGAATCAAGATTTGGGGTTCTAAAAATGGCCAATCCATCGGGTTTCAAGGCATTTCTTATTTTCTGCATCAATTCAACCAATTCGTCCTTGGTAAAATGTTCAATTATATCCATACCCAATATTACATCGAACTGTTTTTCACAGTTTTCCAGGTATTCTAATCCATTTCCTTTTACCACCGATTCTATCCCTAAGGAATGAGCCAAATTCACTTGCTCTTCGCTTAAGTCCATACCCGCAATATTGGTAAATCCTTCGTTGGATAGTGCTTTAATTAAACTGCCACTGCCGCATCCCAAATCAAATACATTAGCTTCCTTGGACACCCCTCGAAGCAACGGTAGAATCTCCCGTTTAAATTGAAGAACCTCTCGATCAAATAATTCCTTGGCAGTGGTTAATGAAGCCCGGCCACTTTGGGTGGTATGATAATTGGAATACAGAATCTGCCGGTATTTCATTTCGCAAAGTTAGCCGATATTTTTTACTTGGAAGAAACGGTAGGGATATCTACTGCGGCCATGATGGAAACACAGGTAGCTACTAATTTCTCATCCCCATTTGCAAATACATCGTACACCTCTCCTTCGCAGAAAATCAACGACTTACCGCTCTTCTTCACCTTGCCAATGGCTTTAATGCGCGGGGCTGTGGAAGGATTAACATAGCTAACTTTTAAATCTACAGTAACTACATTCAATCCTTTAGGTGCAGTTGTGTAAGCCGAAATCCCTGTAACCACATCACAAATGGTAGCGGTAACACCACCGTGTGTAAATCCTGTATGTTGCATATGGTGGTTTTCAATATCGATATGCATTTCTGCAAACCCAGCATCAATGTCGTCCAATTGCAAACCAATAAATTGTATGAATTGATTTTCTTTTAATCGGGGTTGCATGTAATTGAATAATTCTTGATTCATAAGTCTCTTATTTTATTGGATTATACGTTGATTGTTGTAATACAGTATTAGCATCTTTTATCTTCCATAAATTGTATAAATTATAATCGCCTTGTTCTTTTACCCAAGCTTGAACTATTTTTAGTCCGATATAATTTCCAATTAAAGGAGGACAGTCTTCTGGCACACCTCCACCGAAGGTTTTTAAACCATAGGCAAAGTATCGTTTATAATCCTGGAATCGGGTATTGAAGAGGAGTTTATTGTCGATAAAATGCTTCCAAATTTGACCTTCTTGACTTTCTAGCCACTGCCATTCTTTCTCTGTATAACCCAACACTTCCCATGGCTTTTTAGATGGGAATGCTTCCAATGCCGAGTGCCATAATTTACCTTGAAAAACGGCTTCGTCTAACATGGATTTTCTTACACAGCTTGGTTCATACCGCATTTTAACATACCCCATTACCAATTGGAAGGCAATCTGATTTGTTGCGCAGTACTTAGTGAAAAATGATGGCAAATCCAATTGCGAATACACTGGAAATGTATCATTTAGGAACATTTCTTTACTGTAAGCTAGAATGTACTTTTTCCGATTTTTGCCTTGATCCGTAACAATTTGTTCGTCTGTGAACGTACTGTAATTGCTAAATTGAGATAAGTAATCGTACACCACAAACTCCGCCGCTTGAGAATCATT
>CAYUNO010000224.1:0-4060 GCA_964446075.1 uncultured Flavobacteriaceae bacterium
ATATCTACATAAGGGTGACTTTATATTCGAAGATATTACAAAGACATCAGGAACCTCCTCCGATCGTTGGGTAAGAGGTGTTACAATGGCGGATGTTAATAACGATGGTTTTCTAGATATCTATGCATGTGTTTCGGGACCAAGAAAATCTTCTGCCAAGATGGGGAACCTTCTCTTTATCAATCAGAAGAACAACACCTTTAAAGAAATGGCATCGGAATGGGGTGTTGCAGACCAAGGTAATGCCACCTGCGCAACATTTTTCGACATGGATAACGATGGTGACTTAGATATGTATTTGGGTAATCACTCTGAGAAATTCTTTAACAATATCAGCACTAAATATTCTAAAGAATTAACGTTAAACGATAATAATCAACAACATTTATTTAGAAATGATGGAAATCGATTCACGGATATTTCTGAATCCGCCGGAATTAAAGCAATGGGTTATTGCTTAAGTGCTACCGCTGGAGATTTTAATGAAGACGGATTAACTGATTTATACATTTGTAATGATTACCATGTTCCTGATTTTTATCTAATAAATCAAGGAAATGGCAAATTTGAAGATAAGTTCAACGAGTATTTCAAGCACAGCAGTACAAACAGCATGGGTGCAGATCAGGGCGACGTGAACAATGATGGTTACTCGGATCTAATCACATTGGATATGTTGGCTGAAAGTCCGCGCAGATACATGCAATTAATGGGGCCCAAAGACTATGACTATACAGTAATGGGAATAAAAAATGGGTTCAAACATCAATACATGAAAAATGCTCTACAAATCAACTTGGGTAATGGTCATTTTTCTGACATGTCCTATTTATATGGCGTAGCCAAAAGCGATTGGAGTTGGTGTCCATTACTGAATGACTTTAACGACGATGGATTTTTAGATTTGTTTGTTTCCAACGGTTATTACAGAGAGGTAACAGATTTAGATTTCATGTTGTATCAGTTAAACAAAGAACAAAGTAAACAAACACAATTCACTCATGAAGAACTGCTAAAGCATATACCTTCAGAGAAATTGCAGAACTTTTTGTTTATGAACGAGGGCGGAACAGGATTTGTTAATAAAGCAGCGGAATTAGGATTAGAAGATTTATCACATAGTACTGGCGGCGGATTAGCCGATTTTAACAATGATGGAAGAATAGATTTAGTAGTTTGTAACCAAGGTGAAGAACCTTTCCTTTACAAAAACACTGGGAATTCGGGTAATTATCTAAATATTAAAGCGGAAGGAACAATCAACAAATTTGGGGTAGGATGTAAAGTTTTTGTTGAAGATTCTGTGGGAATCAGCGGAAAACCAACCTACAGAAAATTTGTACTTCAGCCTTCTCGTGGTTACCAAAGCAGCTCACAACCATTAGTGCATATTGGTTTTGGCGATAAAGAAAAAGCAAGTACTCTAATTGTCGTTTGGCCTGGTGGAAAATTTCAACGATTAGAAAATGTTGAATTAAATAAAACTTTGGTTGTTAAAGAAAGTGATGCTGCAGGAAACTTTGAGTTTGATAATGTGCATGAAAAACTCTTTGTTGAAAATTCAGAAGAAATAGGTTTAGATTTTTTACATGTAGAACAAGAGAACCCTGACTTTAAACGAGAACCGTTATTACCTCACCGTTATACCACTCTAGGCCCAGGGACCGCTTCTGCAGATGTAAATGGCGATGGCTTAATGGACCTGTTTATTACTAATGCTAGAGAAAGCAACGGCTGTAAATTATACTTGCAAAATTCCAATGGAAAATTCTCAGCTGCCAATTCTCAGCCATGGAAAGTAATGAGTTACGTAGATGTTGTAGGGTGTTTATTTGTGGACACCGACAATGATGGTGATCAGGATTTATATCTAGCCGCCGGTGGATCAGAATACGATTGGCCTTCGGACAAATACAATCACGAGATTTTTATAAATGATGGTAAAGGCAATTTTAAACGCGGTACTGGATTGTTACCTAATGTTAACACAAGTGGTGGCACTGTTTGCGCCGCAGACTATGATGCCGATGGCGATATGGATTTATTTGTTGGTGGAAGAATTTTACCTGGAAATTATCCCAAATTAGGCATAAGGTCGTACTTGCTGCAAAACAACGATGGGAAGTTTAGAGATGTTACCGAAGCTTTGGCTCCTGATCTAGTACACGCAGGAATGATTACTTCTGCTGTATTTGCCGATTTCTCAGGAGATCATTTACCCGATTTAGTATTATGCGGTGAATGGATGCCCATTATTTTCATGGAAAATCAGAATGGCAAATTGATTAATAAAACCGCAGAATACGGCGATGTTTCCATGAGTGGTTGGATGAATAGCATTTTACCTATTGATATAGACAACGACGGGGATTTGGATTTTGTTGTTGGAAATAAAGGGAATAACAGCTTCATACAAGCCAGAACAAGTAATCCTCTAAAAGTCTATTGGGCCGATTTCGATGGAAATGGCAGAACGGATATAGCCATGAGTTATACATACAGTGGAATTGAATACCCTGTGTTTACCATGGACGAAATGGGCCGTGCTTATCCTGTATTTATTCGTAAAAAGTTTACTCGCTATAAAGATATAGCTGGAAAAAGTATATCGGAGATTTTTGGGCAAGAAACGCTACAACAAAATAGTTTGATTGCAACTTCATTTTCTAGTGTAATTGCTATTAATAATGGAGGTAAATTCCAATTTAACCCTCTCCCATTTTACGCGCAGGCTGGACCATTGTATGGGACTGCATTCTTGGATGTAAATACAGATGGTTATGATGATATTTTAGGATTTGGAAATAATTATAACACCCGCGTCCCTCATGGTCGGGATGATGCATTATCCGGCTTTGTTTTGTCCAATATCAATGGCAGTTTAAATTACACTGCAGGTAGTAAAATTAATTTGTTTAATCAGTTGGATGCAAAATCTGTTATTACCATCCCCATTGGAAATAACAAATCATCCACTTTTAAAGCCACAGTCATCGTGTCGAATTGCAATGGAGAGTCGAAGAGCTTCAATTTAAATCAAGCTACCGACTTTATACCCGCTCCAAGATTCAGCAGTTACGCCATGGTTAAACTAAAAAATGGCCAAACCAAAATTGTAAATTTGAATCCAGGAAAAGGCTATTTATCAGCCGACGCACCGGGCGTATGGACAAACAAGTCAACAGCAAAGGTGGAGTTTTATAATTCTAAGGGGCAAAAACTTTAAAAACTCATTATTTATTGTAATTAAACAAAACAATCATTATCTTTGCAGCCTAATTTTTTGAACCATGGGTGTTACCAGATTAAAAAGAAAAGAAGCCAAAAACAGAGCTCGTTCAACCAAGCGTGTTGATGATATTAAGCGTTTGCGTTATGTTCCTACCATTCCTTCACCACATAAAGGCGAGTCTGGTATAATTTTAGAAGACCAAGAAAATAAATAATATTTTATTATTATATAACGAAGCGCATCGTTTTCACGGTGCGCTTTTTTTATTTTTGCTAAGCCCATGAAGAAAATCTACTTAAATTCTGTTTGGTTACTGATCATTATCGGTATTACCATCGTTCAATCTTGTGATTCCAAAAAAGAAACAAAACACAGTTTATTGAATGAAAATATACTAAGTGAATGCAATTTAGCCATTCAAACTTCTATAGTTCAAGATATGGTTCCCGCACCCGTAGGATCACGCAGATACTTCTATGCTACCGTAGCTGCTTATGAAGCACTGCAGCCTTTTTACGCAGATAGTCAGGTGGCCTTAGCCGGACAATACAATGGATTATCTTCTTCACCGAAGCCGGATACTTCTAAATTTTATTGTTTAGATTTAGTAGCTTTATCTGCCCATACTTTTGTTGCTGAGAGATTGGTATATAATGCCGATACGATTCGTGTTTTCCGAAGTCACCAATTGGCGGAATATGAAAAATCTCTTTCTAAAGATATGTTTAACCGATCTGTGGCTTATGGTGATAGTGTTGGATCCCATATAGTAAAATGGTCTAAATCCGATTCATTTGCGCAATATCGAGGTAAATTTTATTTATCGAA
>CAYUNO010000225.1:0-4053 GCA_964446075.1 uncultured Flavobacteriaceae bacterium
ATCTTATTGTCAGTAAACACAGATTTTCTGTATTGTGTGTTGACTAGCATTCATTGTCATTTGGCCGTTTGGTAGCTCCATATTGGAGTGTGTAGCTATATGTAGCAGGATGTAGCAATTTTTTTTGTTACGTTCTAAATTTGTTGCTGACATGTTACTCAAAAATCTGGCATACAGATGAGCAACAAAAAGGGTGCAAAATGCCCCAAAAGACGAAAAATGACGGATTGCCTAAAAACGCGAAAACCCTTGACTAGCAAGGGTTTTAGTTATCTTTTCTTATGGATGGTTATCGATGCTTTTCGGCGTTTATTTGCCGATACAAGAAACAAAAAACGCTGAAACCTCGGTAAAAAGTAACTTTCGAGAAATAATTCGAGCAACAAAGGAGCAACTACTCATCAGATTTCGACTTTATTGAATTACTAATAAGCAAAAAAAGTTCCATTGGGTTGATAATATACATTTCAGGACCACTCAAATAACTAGCCCAAAATGATAAAGTGTACATTTTCAATAGCAATTGTGCTCGTTAAAAAAATTAATGGGAGATTTTAGATTAATTATTGAAGCGCTAAAGCTTTTGGGATTTAATCAAATAAAAAAACCATAATAAAATATTTCAAATGATATTTTTATATCACTAAATATAATATAATGATTTTCACTTTTGTATTCCAAAAAAATAAAAGAAATGAAATCTCAATTTTTAAGAACCATTATTATTATTAGTCTTATCGGTAGTTCTAATTTGTTATTAGCCTGGAACGTGTTATATAGTTCAAATTCAAATCCAGGCAAAGGGAGTAGTCAAAACATTTGTCGTAATATCAATAATAATGGGTGTGTTACAGCTTCCGTTTGGGTACATAACGCTACGCCGTCAGTCGCTAATATTCGCTTTTTAGAAGTGGATGACCAAGGGGATTTGGTAGCACAGAATGTTTTTCAGTTAAAGTTTTCAAGGACATTTGTTGACGTTCCGCGCATCGAGATACACAGGATGTTGATTAATACATTTGACAATACTTATGTAATTTTAGGTACTGCACACAATGTGGGAACAGTAAACCCCACTACTCAATCTTTTCTATTGAAGGTGAATAGTTCATTGAATTTCTTTGATATGAAATTTCTAGATGAATATTTTGATTACTATGATTTTACAATCACACCCTTCACTGGACAAATTGCTTGCGTTGGGACAGCTGGTATATTTGATCGTTTGAAGACACCTTCACGCCGTGCAGTAATTACTACTCTTGCAAATAATTTTAATTGCACTGGAATTAACCTAATGCCACAGAGTTTGCCTGGGGCTGGTAATATATCAAGATTTGATAATATCAAAGTCATTAAATCCTATTATAACGCTGATGCTAATCAAGAGTTTTTGTTTATTTCTGGACATATTACAAGGGATTCGGTAATCGGTGCAAGTACATTTTATATTCCCCAAATCTTTGCTTCGCGCATTTTGATAGGTGGTTCTGGTAGCTTGACGAATCAATGGTATAACGTTGTTGATTCTAGAAAGTCATTGTATTCACCAGCTGATCAGGTAGTACCTTGTGATTTGATTTTTGATCAAAATAAAAATTCTGTTGTTGTCTTAGCTTCTTTTAATGGAACAAATGTAGGAGGAATGACAACTTCTTCATTGTTGTTATTTGATGCGAATACTGGAAATGCGAACCAATTTATTGAATATGAAGGTCCCGGATTGGTGAATGGAATTCCCTCAGTACATACAGTATATGGGCAAACGATAGTTCAAAAAACAAATGGAACATATAGCATTCATGGTTGGGCATTTAATTATTCTTATCCCTCAACGGTATATGATAGATATAACTTCTATCAAGTGGATTTTAATCCGTTCACGTTGACTTTCAATTCTATGAAATTCGTCCTCGGTAATAGTTTGGCATACATTGGTACGCAGCCTAATGACTTCTATGGACCTTATACAGATACTGGTTATTCTGAGGGTTCGCCATTTTATAGCTTAGGCGTTTATTTTACCCCTCATTCATTGATTAGCTATGTGGATTCAAATGGTACAGATCAGGATGTTGTTGTATGGTTTAGTACTGATTTTATACCATTTCAACTAAATCACAAAATGAGAATATGGAGTTCTGTTTTTGGTCAAGGTGATGATCCGATGTTGTGCAAACCTTCACAATTAGAAGTCAACTCCGGAAATTATATGTTGTATTCAGATCTCAGAACAGTCAACTGGCAGTATGTCCCTTGTATTGAGCTCCCGCAAGGAAATCACAGCGTAATCGTAAATGATTTTTCGAAAGTCTTATGTGACGGTTCGTATGATTGATTAGAATTCAATTAATAAATGTTGTATTGGAATAGATTATTAATATTTTTCCATAACTTAGATAATAAATGTATTGTAAAAAATTATTGTATTTTTATGTTCTGAATTTATGATTAAACAACTACGCACTATTTGGATTCTGATTTTCATGCTTTGTAACCAACTTGGGTATTCGCAAAACAATGGAACAGTAAACACAGTTGGTGGCTGGATTGAAGTTACACCATTGGGAAATGCAAAATATAGAATTGACTGCCAATTGCTAACGGCGTTGGGTGGGGCGTATTCGGTTGTTCCTAACCACCACAAAAGGGTGAGGCGTGATACCTCTGTTGAATTGCGAATTTATGATTCTGCCCAGAACTATGTTGAGATTACTACCCATTTGTTAGATGGCTGTTTTTACACCCAAAAAGACACCGCTAACAAGTTAATGGATCCAAACCAGGCCCTTTGGAATAATCACTATAAAAACACCTTTAGATGCACGGTTGATTTGAATTCAACTTATATCAAGTCGAAAATCAATGTAAATTCCTCATTTTTAGAGTTTTATTGTAATTATACTGGAACAATTTTAAGCTCTTACGCGGTGTCTACTTTCGGCATGGACAGAAGTTACGAAAACCCCATTTCACGGACACGTGTTTACCTGAAAGAGCTCCCAACCAATGAAACGAGTTTGGTGTATTCTCACGTTGGATTTAGTAAGCTACTTGATTATAATGCAGATACCTATCGTGCTGTTAATTATATGAATCACGGTGCCTACGGCAAATACGGAGATTCTGTGGTGATGGAGTTGGTAAAACCCGAAGAAATCCCAGGAAAAACTAATGTCTATACCAAGGGTTATTCCGTTTCTGCTCCTTTCTATGCATATTGTCCAGATAGCTCTAATTCTTGCACACCAAAACCCAATACTAATCCGCCTCAAGGGTTTTATTTCAACCCGGCCAATGGAGATTTTGTTTTCGCGTCAGCTCGCGAAAGACAATTGGGACGGTATGCCATGAAAGCCCATCATTACAGAAAAAATGCATCTGGACAGTGGCGGTATTTGGGATATACCGAGCTCCACCATGCTATGTATACTTGGATTGAAATCACCAATAAATCTGAGTGCACTCTATTCCCCACGTTCGTGATGCCAAATCCCATTCATTTGTGTGAGGGCGATGAATCTACCACCAATATCAAAACCCAAGTAACTCAAACGCTGAATAAATATACCGCCTCCGTTGATGGGAACTTTCCGGATGCTTCAGTAACGACAGACTACAGTACCGGCAATTCAACGCCAACTTTCAAGTTGAAAGTAGTTGCCCGCAGTGGCGATTATTCTCCAACTCCTGGTATAGTTACATTGCGAGTGCATGCTGATTCCAACTGGACCCGAGGCGAAGCCGCACGTTCGGTGTCGGTGTATGTTCACAAGCCCATCAACCCTGAAATTGAAGTCACCACCAACGGTTGCAATAATCTCAAAGCTGTTTTTAAAGGTGCCAATACCGATGTACCCGTGAAACTCACTTGGACGCTGCACGAGAAATCCCCCTCCTCGCCTGCCATCTTTACGTCCACCAACGACAGCTTCACCTATTCCGGGTTATTACCCGAAAAATACTTCGTTAAGTGTTATGTAATCCCCCAATTGGCTAGTTGCAAATGCAGCGGTAAAACCGTGATGGACTCCTTGGACATGAAAAAACTGT